>NZ_JAIOSW010000277.1 GCF_021107415.1 Desulfobacula sp. | reverse complement strand
GAAAAAGAGAAAGCAACTGCCATTGGTGTGGTACCGACCCATCTGATCAGAATGCTTGAGGCAGATGTGTCAAAGTATGATTTAAGCTCTTTAAGATTTATTCGATCGGCCGGCGGGTATTTGGCCCCCCAGGTGGCAGAAGAGGCTGAAGAGGCTTTTGGGGCTTCCATCACAAGTGATCTGGGTACCCAGGACATGGGATCTGTATCCGGTTGCCGGGTTGAAGATACCAAGGATCTGAGAAGACGAACTGTTGGCAGAATGCTGCCAGGCAATAAAGTTCGGCTGGCAGACAAAGAGAATAAGGAAAAAACTGTTCCCGACGGTGAACCCGGTATCCTCTATTTCAGAGGGCCCCACGCACCCGCAGGATATTACCGTGATGAAGAACTCACCTCCACAGTATTTGATAAAGACGGCTGGACCACAACAGAAGACATTGTCAAATTTGATCAGGGATGCCTATGGATACTAGGTCGGGCCAAGGACATGATTATCCGCGGCGGCCAGAATATCTATCCGGCTGAAGTAGAAGGGCTCTTAAATGATCATCCTTCTGTGGCATCAGTGGCCATCGTGGGATATCCGGACAGAGAAATGGGAGAAAAATGTGCTGCCTATGTCATTGTAAAAAGCGGCAAAGAATTTGATTTCAAAACCATGGTAGATTATTTGAAATCTAAAGATATTGCTATGTTCAAGCTTCCTGAACATCTTGAAATTGTAGATGAATTCCCAGCTGTTGGAGATTCCGGAAAGGTAAATAAGGAAACATTAAAAAAAGATATTCGGGTACGACTGGGTATATAAACTAAAACTGCAGCAATTGTATTCGCAGCAGTATTTTACAATTGCTGCAGTTTTATTAAAGGCAATAAAGAGATGACAAATAAAAAAACAGTTCTGATACTTTGTACCCTTGATACTAAAAGGGAAGAGACCCGGTATTTAAAGTATAAATTCAAAGAGATCGATGTCCTGCCCCTTTTAATGGATCTTTCCATGAGAGGAAAGGAAAAATCAAGGGCTGAACTGACACCGTCTCATGTGGCATCTGCCGGGGGAAGTACCATAGAAGAAATCAACAAGTCCAAAGAACGGTCAACTATTACCAACATTATTATTGAAGGCGCTACAAAAATTGCCAAGGATCTGTATGCTGCCGGTAAAATTGACGGTATCATGGCCCTTGGCGGGTCTACCGGCTCTCTGATGGCTACCGATGTCATGCGGGCTCTGCCTTTTGGCATTCCCAAACTGATGATATCCTCAACAGCAGCTCTTCCCGGGCTTTCCACAAAATATATCGGCACAGGCGATATTTTATTATTTCATTCGGTCATTGAAATAGCCGGTGTGACGGACATGCTCGCCAACATTATGGACAGGGCCTGTTATGCCATGAAAGGCATGATAAACTATGTAAACAATACCCTTAGCACCACCAGCAAAAAAACCATTGCCATGACCATGCTGGGGCCTTGTGAACAATGTGCAAGCACGGTCAGGAAAGCCCTTGAAAAAAAAGGGTACCAGGTCACAGGATTTTCTGCAGCCGGTGTCGGAGACCGGGCCATGGAAAAGATGATTGCCGAAGGGTTTTTCCAGGGGGTGATTGATCTGGCTCCAGGCGGGGTGGGAGAACACTATTTCGGGTTTATGCGGGATGGCGGTCCTGATCGGCTTGAATCTGCCGGGAAAAAAGGGATACCCCAGATTATATCCACCTGCTCGGTCAATCATATGACCCCTTCCAGATCAAAATATAAAAAAGAATTCCATAAAAGGCGAAAATACGACCTTGATAAATTTAGGACCTGGCTTCGTCTTTCAACAGATGAACTTAAAGAAGTGGCCAATGAATTTGCTAGAAAACTCAATCATTCAAAGTCCCCTGTAAAAGTGATGGTTCCCCTGCAGGGCTGGTCATCTGTAGACTGCCAGGGAAACCCAACCTATGATCCAAAAGAAGATCGTATCTTTATTGACACATTAAGAAACAAACTTAATTCCAGGATAGAAATTATCGAAGTGGATGCGAACATGGAAGATGCCGCATTCAGCCAACAAATAACACAAACCGCTTTGGAGCTTTTCTAATGGACGCATCATTTGAAAAACGATTGGTTGAAAGGATCAGGCCTTTATATCAAAAAGGCCGTGACGGAGACTGGGACCATGTCCTGCGCATGGTAAAACTTTGCAAATATCTGCTGGAGCATGAAAATGGGGATGAGGATATCGTCCTGCCCGCAGCATATCTCCATGACTTAGGATGGACAGCTGTTGATTTTTCCGATTTTAACAAGGCAACTCCCAAGGTGAAAAGCAATTCAACCAGTTTTACCCGGCACATGGAACAGGGTGCTGTCATTGCAGGTAGAATTTTATCAGAGTTTAAGATTGATCCGGATAAAATCAAAGAGATACAGAGTATCATTAAGGTTCATGATTTGCCTGAGATTATTTTTAAAATGAACAATATTTCCGCAACCCTGGTTGTGGAAGCGGATCGGCTGGATAGATATGGCAAGACGGGTCTATCACGCTTTAAAACCATGTTTGGAGCAGATAAGCTTGAAGGAGTTTATTGGGAAGAAGCCAGACAATTAAGACTCGACGGTCTTAAAGACTGGTTCAAAACAAAGACAGCCATCAAGCTATCCCAGAAACTGGCCACAGAAATGGGATTGTTTGATGAAGGTTAATACAACTAAAACAGTGGAGAGATGAAAATGATTGTTAAAAACTGGATGTCCAAACATCCTGATACAATTTCAAGTGATCTTTCAGCAAAAGAAGCCATGATTTTATTTGAAGAAAACAGGGTTCCTTTTATGGCCGTTGTAGATAAAGGAAAATTCAAAGGGCTTATTGCAAGGCGGGACTTAAGAGAGGCTGCTTCCTGGGCCATTGCGACCCAGGATATTTATGAAATACAATATTTTAACGAACGGCTGAAAGTAAAAGATATCATGGTTAGAAAACCTGTCACGCTGTCAATAAATGATACGGTTGAGACTGCTCTTGAAAAGGGCAAGCAATTCGGCAGAAGCTTTTTACCGGTCATGGAGGACGGCAACCTTGTGGGAACCCTGTCAAACAGGGATTTTTCCTATGCGCTAAGCCAGCTTCTAGGGGGTGATGAAGGATTGCATGGAATTTCCATTGAGATAACCGGGGATACCAAGGTTACTATTAACAAAATACTGGAAGATATCTTTAAGCTGGGTCTTCAGATTCAAGGACTGTTTACCTTGAAAGATCCTGATTCAAAAGTAAAACGGCTTACGATCCGGTTTGAAGCAAAGTGTTTTAAAAGAATCACTTCTTTGATCCAGGAAAAAGGCTACAAACTGGTTGAAGTAATGAAATATAAGCAGTAATCTGTGTTTATAACTGCAAACCTAATGTATAATACGGGGAGTCATGTATGACAAAACGATTAATCGTAGGGATTGCCGGGGCAAGTGGTGTGATTTATGGCATCAGGATGCTTGAAGTCCTCAAAAACCGTGGCATTGAAACCCATTTGATTATTTCAGACGCAGGAAAACTCAATATCAGGATTGAAACCGATTATGATGTGGATGAAGTCCTTGCCATGGCAGACGTCACCTATACCAACAAAAATATTGCTGCCTCTGTTGCCAGCGGCTCCTTTTTGACCATGGGCATGGTGGTGGCACCCTGTACGGTCAAAACTTTATCCGGAATTGCAAACTCCTATACTGAAAATCTGTTAATCCGGGCAGCTGATGTCCAGCTTAAAGAAAAAAGAAAGTTGGCTTTGCTGTTCAGGGAAACTCCTTTGCATATAGGACATTTAAGGCTTTTAACCCAGGCCGCTGACATGGGAGCACATATTATTCCGCCGGTTCCAGCTTTCTATCATCATCCAAAAACTATTGATGATATTATTAACCAATCTGTAGGAAAAGTTCTGGATTACATCGGGATAGAACATGACCTGTTTAGACGCTGGGACAATTCAGAACTGGATAAGCTTGCCAACAAATCCAAATCTTCTGAAGAAAAATTAATAGCTTTAAAATAGTAATTTAACGAAAACTTGAAAACTTTTGATTAAGGAGGGTCACAATGGCCATTGATGACAAAAAATTGTCAGGAGCCGAAAGCCTGCGTAAAACAAGAACCTATGGTAAGTTTCGGTGCCATAACCCAACCTGTATGGGCAGGTTGGAGCCAAAACCGGGCGACAAGCATGTGAAGTGCCCGATTTGCAAGTGTGAATTTCGTGTTGCATGGATCCGACCGGATTTTCCAAGAATCCGCGGACCGGTCTGGGAAGTGAACAAAAAAATTGCCGAGGCAGCATTCAAAAAAAAGATGGAGGGTAAATAATATGGCTTTGGACAGAAAAATTGCGTATATCAACCTTACCACCGGTGATGTGGAGGTAAAATCCATTCCTCTTGATGTCAGAAGGAAATTTATCGGGGGCAGAGGTCTTGATGCATATCTATTATTGAATCATTCCAAAAAAGGCTGTGATCCGTTAGGCCCTGCCAATCCATTGATTGTCAGCGGTGGAATCCTGACGGCCACCTGTGCATCGGCAACAGCCAGAACCCATATTATGGCAAAATCTCCTCTTACAGGACTTTTGGGCTCCGCTAACATGGGCGGCTTTTTTGCCCCGGAAATGGCATGGGCAGGCTTTCATCACCTTGTCATAAAAGGGAAGGCAAAAAATCCGATTTATCTTTTCATTAAAAACGGCACCATTGAAATCCGTGATGCCGAAAATATCTGGGGGAAAACTACCACAGATACCCAGTGGGCCATTCAGGATGAACTCAATGACAAAGAGGTAAAATCCCTTGTTATTGGACCGGCCGGTGAAAATCTTGTGGCATTTGCCAATGTCATGACCGGGATTAAGAATGCCGGGGGAAGAACCGGAATGGGCGCTGTCATGGGTTCTAAAAATCTCAAGGCCATTGCCTGCAGGGGGACCATGGATATCAACATAGCCCATCCTGTAGAAGCCCTGGAGTATAATAAACGGTTTATTGACCAGATCACTTCTGCAAAGGTGAACAGGACCCAGGGAACCCTGGGAACCCCCATGATCTGGGGAGCAACAAATTCCTGGGGCGGCGTTCGTACAAGGAACTTCCAGTATAACCAGTGCGAGTATGCCGATGATATTGAACCTGAAGCCATAGATGAAATTTGTGAAGAAACAATGGGGCCATATCATATGGCAGGTTGTTTTGGATGCCAGGTTCATTGCCGGGCCCAATACAGGATCCCTTCAGGCCCGCTTAAGGGCACATATGATGAAGGCCCTGAATATACATCCCAGGGGGCATTCGGAGGCGAGCCCGATACACCGAGAGCTGAAACGGTTCTTGTGGGAAACCACCTTGTTGATCAGTATGGCATGGATAATCTTGAGGTAGGCAGTTTGATTTCCTGGGCAATGGAGCTTTATGAAGAAGGAATTATTACCAGCAAAGAGACAGATGGCCTGGACTTGAGATTTGGTAATGATGAAGCTGTTCTTGAGATGGTGGAACGTATTTGCTACAGAAAAGGCAAAGTTGCCGATACCCTTGCCAACGGCGGTATTCAGGCATCTAAAATATTTGGCAAAAATTCTTTTGATTACCTGATCCAGGTAAAGGGAATGAGCAATCTTCATTCCGATGAAAGAGCTACCCCGGCACTGGCATTGAACGTTGCAACCTCTTCCAGGGGATCTGATCATTTAAGAAGCCGCCCGGCCATTGATCTTTATCATCTTCCTGAAAAAGTATTGCATAAGATCTACGGCAATCCTGTTCCCTATAAAGGCAAACTCAGCTCCGAGCATACGGAATATGTGGGAAAAGCCTGGCAGGTGTTCTGGCAGGAAAATTGCTACATGGGAGTGGACTGTCTGGGAATCTGTAAGTATCATACAACATTCCTGGGTGCAACCCTGCCCAACTTCGAAGACTGGCCAAAGGTCCTGTATTACAACACAGGCCTTGAATTTACACCCACGGAAATATGGGATATTTCCGAGCGATGCAACATGCTGGAACGCCTTTTTAACATCAGGGAAGGTTTGACAAGGGATGACCTTGAAAAAGGAGATATGCTCAACCATCGCTATTTTGACGAACCCTGCAGAAGAGGTGCCCCTGACGTTGTCGGAACTATGATTGACAAGAAAAAATTTATTAAAATGATTGATGAATTTTACGAGCACAAAGGGCTTGATAAAAAAGGCAATCCAAAACCTGAAACCTTGAAACGGCTTGAGATTGAAAACGAGCCCTCTCATATGCTGTAGAAAGGAGTCATATCATGGAAAATAAAGTCCTGATGATAAACCCTGAAAAATGTACAGGGTGCAGATTATGTGAACTGGTATGTG
>NZ_JAIOSW010000208.1 GCF_021107415.1 Desulfobacula sp. | reverse complement strand
TCAACTTTCAATATGTTAAAAAAATGAAACTATTTACCCCAGAATAATTGAGCCATGAATGTGTGTGAGTGGGTTTGAAAAGCTCTCACACATTCACAACATCAATCATTCTGAAAGGTACCAGTTTCAACACCTTTGACTATAATGAATAATTTTGATATCCTAAAATCAATTCTAATTGATAGAAAAAATGACTGATACCTTAAAAAAAAATGTCAAGCAGAGACAAATAGATTATTGGATAGCATCGGCTAAACATGATTTGGATGCTGCTCAAACACTTTTTCAAAATGAGAAATATGATTGGTGTCTATTTCTTGCATATTTAGTTCTGGAAAAACATTTAAAGCTCTTTATGTTCAAAATATTAGTAAAATGGCTCCACGTATTCACGATTTGGTTAGAATGGCAAATATGGCAAAAATTAAGCTTGGAGAAGAAACACTTAAGTTTTTAGATGCAGTGAACACTTTTAATATTTCAACACGATATCCGGATGAAAAATTAAAATTTTACAAACTGTGTACCGCTGAGTTCACAGAAAAATATTTCCGCCAGATAAAGGAAATTTACAAATGTCTTCTACAAAAAATAACGCATTAAATAAGGCAAAGAAACTTATAGAGCTGTTGAATTTAAATGGCATTGAGGTTTTTAAAGCATATGTATTTGGTTCTGCTATACAGGGGGTAACTCATGAAAATAGTGATATTGATATTGCTATTGTTTCAAAAGATTTCACCGGGATACCTTTTTATGATGTTCAAAAAATAAGCAAGTATAGAAGAGCGATTGATTTAAAATTAGAAGTGCATCCTTTTTCCATGGACGATATTTTGGTTGACCCCTCTCTCTTTTTTTCAGAGATACAAAATAAAGGTATCCCAATTATTTAAAACGAAGCAGCCGACTACGCCGCATGGTTTATTCAACTTCGATCTATGTTAAAGGAACTTCTCCAATGAAAAATCTTCTTGTTACAGGTGGTGCAGGGTTCATAGGCACAAATTTTGTTTATTACTGGTTAAACAAATATCCGGAAGACCATATTGTTGTGTTAGATGCATTAACCTATGCCGGAAACAAGGCAAATTTATCAGAAGCCCAAAAAAATCCAAAATTTGAATTTGTCCATGGCAATATTCTGGATGAAACCCTTGTTGAATCACTGCTTATACACCACAAAATTGATACCATAGTACATTTTGCTGCTGAATCCCATGTGGACAGATCCATACATGGCCCTGATGAATTCATCAATACCAATATTGTAGGCACCCATACTCTTCTCAAAGCAGCAAAAAAAATCTGGCTGGATGATAAACCCCAAAACCATCGTTTTCATCACATCTCAACCGATGAAGTATATGGATCTTTAAAACCAAATGATCCCCCCTTTACAGAAACAACACCTTATGCTCCCAATTCACCTTATGCTGCAAGCAAAGCAGCATCAGATCATCTGGTTAGGGCCTATCACAAAACTTACGGATTACAGGTAACCATCAGCAATTGTTCCAACAATTACGGACCCTACCAGTTTCCTGAAAAATTAATTCCACTAATAATAACCAATATCCTTAATGGAAAGCCTCTACCAGTTTATGGAGACGGGAAACAAATCCGTGACTGGCTTTATGTGGATGACCACAACTTAGGTGTTGATCTGATTCTGGAGAAAGGCAAAATTGGAGAAACCTATAACATAGGCGGAAACAACGAATGGACAAACATTGATATTGTTAAGCTTGCCTGTGATCTAATCTATAACAAATTTTCAAAAAATAAGGATCTCGTAAAAACATTTTCAAATTGTCCTTCATCGCAAGGTAAGCATCCTGAAACCCTCATTACCCATGTTAAGGACAGATTAGGTCATGACCGCCGCTATGCCATCAATGCTGAAAAAATAACTTCAGACCTTGGGTATTCTCCCAGAGAATCCTTTGAAACCGGTATCAAAAAAACCCTTGACTGGGTTTTAGAAAATAAGAAGTGGTGGCGGAAAATTATGGATAAAAGCTTTATGGAGTGGGTTAATTGTAACTATGACTGAAGTAATTATAAGATTCTTGAACAATCCAGTAAATAAAACTGATATCGTTTTGTTATTTAAAATATTAATTGAACGATAATAAATAATAAATTTTCAACAAGAGGTTAAGCATGAAACAATTTTTAAAGCAAAAAAGAATTTTGATAACCGGAGCTTGCGGGACCATAGGCAGCGAGTTGACAAGACAGCTCCTTGAAGACTACAATGCACTGGAAGTTGTCGGAATAGACAACAATGAAAGCGAACTTTTCTTTCTGGAGCAAAAATATTTAAAACATGACAATACCAAATTTGCTCTGGCTGATATCAGGGACTGCGAAAAACTTATCAGAATGATGCAGGACATTGATATTGTTTTTCACACAGCCGCCCTCAAACATGTGGTATTATGCGAAAGGAATCCATTTGAAGCCATACAAACCAATATTCTTGGAGTTAAAAATATCATAAACGCTGCTTCAGCTTGCAATGTCAAGCGGGTTATTTTCACAAGTTCAGATAAAGCAGTCAATCCCACCAATGTCATGGGGACATCTAAACTCATGGGCGAACGGATCTTTACGGCCGCAAACAGTAACCAGAGAGATGCAACCACGATATTTGCCTCCACACGATTCGGTAATGTCCTGGGCTCTAGGGGATCAGTTATTCCCATCTTTAAAGAACAAATTAAAAAAGGCGGCCCTGTCACCCTGACCGATCCTGAAATGACACGATTTATCATGAGTATTAAAGATGCCGTGCAGCTTGTAATCGACTCAGCTAAAATTGCTCTTGGTGGATTTGTATTCATTACAAAAATGCCGGTGATCCGAATTAAGGATCTTGCTGAAGTCATGATTGAAGATCTCGCTCCGGTGTTTGGTCATAATCCCAAAGATATTGACATGAAAATAATTGGAACCAAACCCGGTGAAAAACTTTATGAAGAACTCATGAGCCAGGAAGAAACGAGAAGAGCATTGGAGTTGAAAAATTACTTTGCAGTAAAACCAGCCTTTGAAAGCCTTTATAACAAGGCAGACTATACATATAATGATATAGTAAGCGATATGGTGTCAAACCCATACAACTCTGCTAATGAATCAAAATTGACAAAAGAAGAACTCAGGAATTTTCTACTCACAAACAAACTTCTTGAAGAATGTTTGGATGCCTCACATCCTGATGAAAGATACTGGCCATAATTTTAATCAACCACTGGAGAATTTAAATGCGCGTACTAATATTAGGCGGTGACGGCTACCTTGGATGGCCTACAGCCATGAATCTAACAGCAAGTGGGCACCAGGTTGCTGTTGTCGATAATTACCTTAGAAGAAATATTTGCAGGGAAGAGGATTCCGAAGCTCTGTTTAACGTCCCCAACCTCCATGACCGTGTAAAACTCTGGAAAGAAATATCCGGCCACAAGATAGATGTCCATATTGGAGACCTATGCGAATGGGATTTTATCAGCAATCTCTTTATACAGACAAAACCAGAGGCGGTTATCCACTATGCAGAGCAACCTTCAGCTCCATATTCCATGCTGAACAGGAACGCTGCCACACTCACAATAAAAAATAATATTAACGTAACAACCAATATTATTTTTGCAGTAAAAAAATATGCTTCGGATGCCCAAATCATCAAGATAGGCACCATGGGCGAATATGGCACACCTAACATAGATATTGAAGAAGGCTGGATCGACATAGAACACAAGGGAAGAAAGCAGAAATTTCTCTACCCCAGACAGGCCGGCAGTCTTTATCACACCACCAAAGTGATGGGTACCGACCTCTTATGGTTTTACGTCAGAATGTGGGACCTTAAAGTCACAGACCTTATGCAAGGGCCGGTGTATGGACTTCATACCGATGAAAATCAGGGAAATGAAAACCTGTTCCCTTTTTTCAACTATGATGAACTTTTCGGCACTGTTGTAAACAGGTTCATTGTACAGGCTGTAGCAGGCTACCCATTAACTGTCTATGGGAAAGGTGGGCAAACCAGGGGATACCTTGATATTCGTGACACCCTCCAATGTGTAAAGCTATCCATGGAAAACCCGGCCAAAAAAGGAGAGCTTAGAATCTTCAATCAGTTTGTGGAAACTTTTTCAGTTAATCAACTGGCAGACAAAATCCAGCAGGCAGGCAAAAGATTCAATCTGGATGTCCAGATAAAACCCCTGCCAAACCCAAGGAAAGAGGCTGAAGATCACTACTACAATCCTGCGCACACAGGACTTCTCGACCTTGGATTAAAACCCCATTATCTGACAGAAGATATCCTATCCCAGATGATGGAAACCGTGTTAAGATATAAAGACAAAATAAAAAAATCTTCCATATTCAGAGGTGTAAAATGGCAATAAACAAACCACTCAAATGGCTGATCACCGGCGGATGCGGATTTATCGGAACCAGTCTGATTAAAAATCTTGTGGAAGAGGGCAGACACCATATCCGTGTTCTTGATAACCTGACTGTGGGTACGCGGGATGATCTATCCTGTGTTTGTGACTTTACCGAAACGAACTCAACCGATGATAAAGCAAAACTCATCGTTGGCGACATAAAAGACTATGCCACTTGCCAGAATGCAGCAAAGGGAATGGATGTTATTGTCCACCTGGCGGCCAATACTGGCGTTGGCCCTTCAGTAGAAGATCCTGAAGCCGACATGAAAAATAATGTTATCGGAACCTTCAATATGCTGGAGGCAGCCCGACACAATAATGTCAAACGCTTTATCTTTGCCTCTTCTGGTGCTCCAGCAGGAGAATGCGAACCACCAATTCATGAAGAACTGCCTCCTCATCCTGTTTCGCCTTACGGCGCCAGCAAATTGGCCGGAGAGGGATATTGCTCTGCTTATTATAAAACTTTTGGAGTTGAAACAATTGCTTTAAGATTTGGCAACGTATATGGCCCGGGCTCCGGTCATAAGAATTCTGTGGTGGCCAAATTCATCAAAAAGGCCATGGCAGGGGAAATCCTTGAGATATATGGTGACGGTACCCAGACCAGGGACTTTATCTATATTGATGATCTTATTCATGCCATCAAAGCGGCACAGACCACACCAGGCATAGGCGGAGAGATATTCCAGATAGCTACAAATAAAGAAACCACCGTCAAAGAAATGGTTGATATTCTTATTCCGCCTCTGAATAAAGCAGGTATTGCAGATATTCAAATAGAACATGGTGAAAAGCAAGTCGGAGATGTAATGCGAAATTTTTCTGACACCTCTAAAGCACGAGACATCCTTAACTGGACAACCCGGTATGATTTAAGCCGAGGTTTGCAGGAAACTATTCAATGGTTTATATGATGCACACTGTTATTATGGTATTATAAAGAGATCAATCAAAAAATAATTAATTCAGTACAACAAGACTGTATTCCACACATTTTTAACAAAATACCAAGGATTAAAAATGGCAAAAATAATTAATGTATTGGGTACCGGCAGATCAGGAACAACGTTGATAGATCTCATTTTAGGTAACGACAAAAATGGCTTCTCTTTAGGTGAAATTTATGCTTGGTTCAGACCATTTCGTACGCATCACTTTAACATTGTCTGCTCATGCGATTCTCCCCATTGCCCTTGGAAACAGTTAAAACATTTGAAGGAAAAAGACTTTTTTGAAAAAGCATTTGAGATATTAAAAAATGACTTTTTTGTTGATTCATCAAAATTTTTACCGTGGGTAATTGATAGCAATGAAAGGGCCATATCACAAAATATCATAGTACATAATATTCTTTTATATAAAGAGCCTATTAATCTAATTTACTCTTTTTGGAAAAGAGGACGAACAATTAAGAATGCTATTAAAGCATATAAAAAATATTACTCAAGGTTTTTCCAAACAAGTCTTCCTTTCATCGCATTGAATTATAATAGATTCGTTTCAAATCCAGAAGACATGCTACAAAGACTTTGTACTATAATTAATATCCCATATTTTCACGGCAAAGAAAATTTTTGGGAAAAGGAACATCATCATTTATTTGGAAGTCTTGGAACACGAAAACAAAACGAAAAAAAACAAGGACATATTAAAGCAAAAGATATTTTTCTTCCTGAATTTGAAAAAATTATTCCAAAAATCAATCTCATTATTAAAAATGACATAGAACTAAAGGAGATCAAAGACATATTGGATCAACATCATTTAATAAAATATAATGCTGATTCTATTCTACATTATCCCCAAAAACCATACTGGTATTATTTCGAGAAATATCGAATAAAATATAGACAATATTTCCCCGAAAAATGGCATTTGGATCAATAAACTTTGCATTAAAAATATAAGTGATGCTTTTAACATCCAACATAGATTTGTACACAGTGTTTCCGGTAACTTAGCTATTATCTAAAATAATCATAACATCATCGCTAAAAATATATAGTGGTTAATTTGCTCTTTTTCGCTCCAAACATTACTTTGACAATTTGTTATAATTTGCCTGAGTGGCACTTAAACCGATCATAAAAATCAATGCCCAATGAACTCCAAAAAAATATTACTTATCGGTAGTCTCTTTTCTCTGCTCGGTATCCTCGTTCAAAGAACAGCAGGTGTCGGACTCAGAATTCTTTTAGCCCGACTCTTGACACCAGGTGACTTTGGCCTGATTAATATAGGGCTTGGCATATTGGTTGTCTTTGCTTCCATATCTTGTTTGGGATATTTCCAGGGTCTCTCCAGATTCATTGCCTTTTATAATGGAAAAGGTGACTTTCAAAATATTGTTCCAAGCATTTTATCAGCTCTTGGTGCTGTATTTGTGTTTAGTTTTTTAACTTTTATTATTATATTTCTTTTTTCAAAAGAGATTGCCTTATCTTTCTTTCATGACGAGAAACTGATTGATATATTAAAAATATTTTCATTTGCAATTCCCTTTTTTGCTCTTACAAAAACCATGAATGGGGGTTTGCGTGGGTTAAAAAAAATCCATTTAATGATTATTACCGATAATATTTTGTGGCGCATTGTACCACTGATTTGTGTGCTGATCATGTACTATTGTTATAACTTGCAGGCAAAAAACATAGCTTATACCTTTGTTTTAGGTACTATAGTTATGTTTTTGACAGCAGGCACTTTGTTGTGCATCGAAATAAAAAAGATAACTGATTCAAAAAAAAAGGGTAACATATTATATTGTTTCAAAAAAATAACCCATTTTTCACTCCCCTTATCTATTTTTAATCTTACAAATCAACTCCGCTCAAGATCTGATATCTTTCTTCTGGGATTTTTCCTTTCTTCTGCATCAGTTGGTTTATATTCTGTGGCCACAACGCTGATTTCGATTCCAACTATTTTCATGGGTGCAGTAACAATGATTTTTAACCCGCTTATTTCCGAGCTCTACGGCAAAGGAGATTTGGGGAGATTAAAAAATATTTGTATTTTAGCCAGAGACTGGCTTTTTGTATTGGGATTCCCTATTTTTTTATTTCTTATCTTCTTTCCTCAGACATCCATTGATTTATTGTTTGGAGCATCATATCAAAAAGCCTGGATTGCCTTGGTTGTACTTGGAGTAGGGTTTTTCATACAATCTACCCTGGGTCCTGTAGGAGCGATAATTCTTGCCATGGGAAATTCTCAAATTGTAATGAAAATCAACATAGCATCGGTTATTATAGTCATTATTCTTAACATTACACTTATTCCCTTCATGGGCTTAACCGGCGCTGCCCTGGCTAGCAGCATTGCCTTAGTGTTTCAACAATTAGCCATGTTTAAAATAGTAAGAAAAAAAATCCCTCTGCCTTTTTTAAATAAGCACTTGCTTATTTACGCTCTCTATTGTCTTTTCCTTGCAGTTGGTTTAAAAATTTTGGCAGAAGAACATATACAAAGTATCTTCTCTTTGGCAGGAATTTCCATGCTATATTATCTGGTCAGCTTGACTGGAGTAGTTATAATAACAATACGCAACCCAGAAAAGATGGGTCTTGATTTTTTAAAAAGCCAATTAACAAAACGGTTTTTAAGTTAACAAGGAAAAACTGACTGTAATTATGGTGACAGCCGAAGATATTTTCAGGAAGATAAAAGATTTAATCATTTATGCTTTGATGGCTTGGCCATTTATTTGGGATAATGCAAATAAGTTAACAATGAAAAAGGCTTTTGGTATTCATGTGGAATCAGGTCTTGTGTTTAATTTTCTGCCTGATGAAACCAAATATCTTGAAGCAATAATACTATTTTTTCTTTTTGCAGTTCTATTGATAGATAAATATATTTTTCATAAAAAAATTGAACTTCCTTTTTTGAAATATTTATTCATCGCATTATTGATTGCATCTTGCACTCAAATCGCAAACGGTATTATTAATAATAATTTAGTAAATTTTAAAACATATGATTTGTTATACAAATTCTATCGTCCTTTAATATTATTTACAATTATCTATTATTTTGCCTCTGATCCTTATCAAAACATGATTAAAGTTAATCTTGTCTTCTTTTTTTTCATAGGCTTGAATGTATTAATCGCTATTTATCAAATTCTCACATATACATATGGGGTTGATATGGTAACTGGCTTTATGAGATCAGCACATACTTTGGGGATTATATTATTGTATTTTATGGTTGCAGTTTTTTTTTATTTAAAAGAAAAACCTAATATTATTTCCTTACTATGTTTTGTCCTATCAATGACTCTATTCCTTTACACATCCAATGTTAAGCTTGTATTTTTATTATTTTTCACCATATTTGCTTATACCATATTTGATAATCGGATTCAGTTGAAAAAATCTATTTTATATATTGTAGTTTTTCTACTATTGTTCTTTTTAACCCGATATATTATATTACGTTTTAATATTCAGGGTTTTGATAGAATAGAAAATCTTCTGAAATACCCTTTAATAGACTACCCCATAATTAAAACTATTTACTATATTCCTGTAATTTTTAAAGAAAATTTTTGTGCTCCGTTTCTTATGGGATTTGGTCATGGTTATTTTGATAATGCTGATATTATAATTTTTAATCTTGACGATCTGCAGGCTAGAGAATTAATATATTATAAATACAAAAAATTGTTCCTTTATCTAAAAATTCATGGTAACCAGATTGAATTAATACCAATTACTATGCTCCTTGTGCCATTTTCTTCTGCATTATGCCTGTTATATGAAGAAGGCTTTGTTGCTTTTGCTCTATATCTGTATATGTTCTATTTAACTTTTGTTGGTTTGAAAAAAATCAGGCAAAACAATAAAAATCTTCCAAAATTCTATATTGAAACAGTATGGTTTATATTTTTGCTAAGTATGCTGAATATATTAATTATACCAGGGGCAAACGTCATAGCAAACATCACCTTCCTGTTTCCACTTTTGATCAATTTAGGTTTACTGTTTAAATATCAGACTACAATTAAAAACAAAAAATTTATTCATCAATAATTCCGATATGCCAAACATGCAAGCAAATAAAATTTTATTAATTACCGATGATGAAAAAAGAGAGCGATACAAATTCATTTTTGAACCGCTAAAATCATTAAATCATCTGGTAAAAATTGAGCTTTTAACTATTAAACAGCTAGATATAAGAACAATCATCCAGTTAAAAAAAATATTATATAAAAATAAATATAAAAAAATTATACTATCAACACCTGGATTTTATATGGTCTGGATTGTTCTATTGAGATGTTTTGTAAAAACAAAAACTTTAATTGTCCTCCGAACAGGTGGAGACCTGTATGAAAATTCAAAAAGTCTGATATATACTAAAATCACAAAAAAACAATATCTTAAGGCGATCTATCATTTCATAACCAGAAATATACAATTCACAGCCCAAAAATTTTGTGATGAATATATTCTGGTCTCTGATTATCTGTTAACCTGTAAAAGATATTATTTTTTAAAAAAATCGCCTGTATATATAATCCCTCAGACAAAAAGTCTTAAATCACATAAAAAATCATATTGTATAAAAAACATAAAAAATATCAGAATTTTAACAATTGCAAATTTAAATTATAAAGAAAAATTTGAGGGGGTTCTTTTATTAATAAAGGCTGTTCTGATGTACTCAGAAAAATACGCAGATAAAAATATCCATTTCTCTTTTCAAATAATAGGGGGTGGTGAATACAGCGAGTCTCTTAAAAATGCAGTAAATTGCAACCCGAAAAAATCCAACATCTTGATTGACTATCTTGGTTTTCAAAAAAATATTGATGATTATTACCAATCTAATGATATTTTTGTATATTGGTCTTTCATGGATCTTGTCCCAAATGTGATATTGGAAGCACAATCGCATGGACTGCCTGTATTGTTTTTTGCTTCCCCTGGATTATCAAAGCTATTCAGTGGTTCTGCGTTACCATTTAAAGATAAAGACAGCCTTTTAATTCAATTGGACACAATAATATTTAATAATTCAGCCTATGAAGGTTATGCTTTAAAGGGAATTAATAATATTACTAATAATTATTCTATTGCCTCAATAGCTGAAAAGCTTAAAGCTGTGATTACGAGTACTCAGGAAAAAACATGAAAAAAAAAATAGCAATTTTTATTGGTTCCAACTTATCAGAATATTTATCTCGAAATAAATCAATCAACATTGTTACTGTTTTAAGCAACTGGAAGAACTTATTAGGTGATATATTTACAATGGATATTGTATCAGAACACAGAATGCCTCAATTTTTATGTAAAGGATATAATACCCCTGATTTAAAAACAATAAATGCGCCCGCCCCAAAACTTATAAAAGATTTATTCCTATGCATTTTTTATATAAAAAATTACAAACCGGATCTAATGATACACATCAGCAATCCGAACAGGGACGGTATGATCATCAGTTTTGCAGGAAAAATTTTCAATATTCCCACCATAGTGAGATTTACCGGAGACACTTATAACCGGCATAAAAACTATACAAATATTATTAAAAAACTTCCAGCATTGGCATCTCTAATTTCAGCACATCTTGCATATAAATATTCTTCTCAGACTGTCTGCCTTGGCCCAATTATGAAAAAAATGGTGGAGCAAAAGGCCGATATCCAGGCCCGTATTTTACCAATGCCAGTCAATTTTGATAAATTTTTCCCTGTTGATAATAAAGCAGAGTTTAAAAAAGATATTAATGCTCCCATAGAAAAAAACCTGGTTCTTTTTGTAGGACGACTGGATCTGTTAAAAGGCTCAGATTTGCTTTTTGATATTATAACAACAATAAATACAAAACGAGATGATTATTTTTTTGGTATTATCGGCGAAGGACCAGATCACAAAAAATTATCCGGCATAAATAAGAATGTAGCTTTATGGGGAAATGTACCATATAACAATATTCATATTTATTATAAAGCAGCCGACATATTACTGCTACCATCAAAAACAGAAGGTATGCCAAATGTTATTTTGGAATCATTGGCTTGTGGAACTCCGGTATTAGCAACCGATGTTGGTGAAATACCGTCTGTTGTTTCCAACATCTGCTGCACAAGCCAGGATTTTATAAATTTTTTAGTAAAGCGAAACTGGAAACTTGATAAACTTCCAGATTATTATAAACCCCAACAACTAAAACATCAATATTTAACAATATTTAATGAAACAATGAAATAAAACCTTTATTTTGGAGTTTTTTTGCTATGAAAATATTGAGATTATCTGATATCGCCTTAAAAGAACTCTGGTTTTGGTTTGAACATATTTTAGGTTTTCTACCAGGGAATATAGGTAAATACATTCGCGGGCATATTTATCCTTTTTTCATGAAAGAGTGTGGACGGAATTTAACTATAAGAGAACACACACATATATGGCATATAAAGCAATTGAGTGTCGGGGAAAAAGTGAGTATCGGCCGCCATAACATTATCAATGCCAAAGGTAATGTTGTAATCGGATCATATGTCATGATGGGTCCCAATATAATAATTAATTCAATAAATCACCACTATTTAGAACGTAATGCGCTGATGATCAACCAAGGGGTAAGAGGACAACCAGTAATTATAGGTGATGATGTCTGGATTGGTGCTAACGCTTTGATATTACCCGGCGTAACCGTGGGAACCGGAGCAATGATTGCGGCTGGCGCAGTTGTTACAAAAAACGTAGAAGCCTACACTGTTGTTGCTGGTGTACCTGCCAAAAAAATAAAAACAAGAAAATAAGCCGGAGAACTTTAATCATTAAAACGGTAGCGAAAGGATATAAAATGGTTAGTAATAATAACACCAATCTTCTAAATAAAGCCCGTTCTTTTGGTGCGGTTTATGGCAGTGCAAAAGGGTATAGAAACATTTCGTCAAGATTAGGTATTATCAATAAAATTGTCCCAATACATGGGGATAAGTTGTTAGACATTGGCTGTGGTAACGGGGCATATACCATGCACATGGCATCCAGTTTTAAATCTGTTGAAGCCATAGACATTGAACCGGATAGATTGAAAATTTTCCGACAAGAGAATAAACTTGATAATATTAATATTTATAATATGTCTGCCGATGAAATGGATTTTAACGACGAAACCTTTGATGCAATTACGGCCATTGAGGTAGTTGAACACGTTAATAATCTTGCAAGTGTATTAAATGAAGTTCACAGGGTATTGAAAAAGGGTGGGTGGTTTGCCTTAACAACACCAAATCGCTTCTGGCCGTTGGAACAGCACGGATACAAGATAGGACATCGATGGTTTCCTGGATGGACTGCGCCAGGATTGGTATGGTATCCGCCCTTACACAACAGATTGTCAAATGCCATGGCTTTCACAATTAAACAACTTAAGCAATACACTCATGAAGCCGGGTTCACCAATATCGGTCACAGCTACATGTTCCCACCGTTGGATAGCTTAGCAGATGGACATTTTCTTCATCGATTTACAAAAAAAATTGAGCAGACACCGTTTAGATTTTTTGCCCAGACCTTGATACTGGTTGCAGCTAAACCATAAAGGTATACGGCATTAAATTTAATACAGGACAAAAGGAAAACTATGCTACCTGATTTTTTATGCATTGGTGCGCAGCGATGCGGAACAACCTGGTTGTTTGAAAATTTACGTGAACACCCGGAAATATTCATGCCCCAGAGAAAAGAACTTAATTTTTTCAGTGAAATAGACGGTAATTATACTAAGGGGCTGGAATGGTATAAAAATCACTTTAACAATGCACCCAAAGAAACCCTGAAAGGTGAAATCACACCTGAATATTTTGTTGACTCAAACGCTCCTGAAAAAATATCAACTACCTTAGGCATCATCAAAATCATAGTTATCCTGCGAAACCCTCTTGAAAGAGCATACTCAAGTTATGGAAAAGGATTGCGGGAGGGAAACTGGAATATCAGTTTTGATGAATTTGTTAAAACTAATATGGATTATTGTATAGACAGAGGCAAATATTATCAGCAGCTCCAACCATACATCGCAACTTTTGGCAAAAAAAATCTTCTAATAAAAATATATGAAGACATCCAGACAGATCCTTTCAAGTTCATAAAAGATATTTATTCTTTTTTAGGTGTCAGCCCAGATTTTATCTCTTCACAAACAGACAATAAGTTTAATATCGGAGTATCAAACAAAGGCCCAGTCCTTTCTTTTATCACCTTAATCAGAGATTTGATTTATAAAACCCCTTTGAAAAACTCTATTAAATTTTTACAGCGCAACAGCCTTATCAACAAATTCATGAGAGAATCTCTATCTTCAAAAAAGGGGATTATACAATTTTCCGGCTGGATGAAAAACGAATATTATGATGATGTAAAAAGCCTATCTGTATTATTGAAAAGAGATATGCTTTTAGAATGGAAACTGGAAAATGAGTAATTTACCCAATTCTAAATACCTGATTACTTTAAAAGAGACCATGTCTATAATGAATCAGGCAGTTAATAACAATGACAAGCTGTTTATAACCGCTTTAAATATAAACATACTCCATAAAATCAATCATGATGTTGAGTTTGATAATCTTTTCTCCCAATTTGATAAAATATCCTTTGACGGATACTATTCAATCATTTGGGCAAAAGCTGTCGGCATAGAGCAAACAATCAAGCAAATCAGTGCAGATATATTAATGAAAGAAATTTTCAGTCAGGCAGAAGATAAAAAATGGAGCATCTGTGCTTTGGGCGGATCTCATTCAACAGAACAGGAATTTACAAAACAAGTTAACCAATCATACCCGAATGTGGATATTTCTTATCATCATCACGGATATTTTACAAAAGATGAAGAAGAGCATGTCATAAATGAGATAAACCATTTTTCCCCTGATATTTTAATGGTTGGCTTAAGTGTACCAAAAGAACATCAATGGTGTATAAGAAATAAATCACGGCTGAACGCCAAAATCATTCTCACCTGCGGCGGCTATATCGAACAAACCTCAGAGTATGGTGTGGATTATTATCCAAGTCACTGGATTTACAAGCTTCATATAAACTGGATATATCGTATTATAAATGAACCATCCAGACTTTGGAAACGATATTTTTTCCAAGGTTTATGGCTTCTTTATTGGTTACCCTGGCAGTTCATCCAGGCACGTTTATTTAAAAAGAACCTGCTTTAATGAAAATTTTTGTCACCGGAACCAGGGGCATGCCGGATATTCCCGGTGGCATTGAAAATCATTGCCAGAATATCTATCCTTTAATCGCTCAAAAAGGCCATGATGTTTATGTCGCCACACGCAAACCATATGTAAAATGTTTCGATAAAAACTGGTGTGGCGTCAATCTTGTCCATTTGTATGCACCACTTAAAAGCAGCCTTGAAACCATTATCCACACATTTTTAGCAGTATTAAAAGCAAGGTTTCATAATCCTGATATTCTGCATATTCATGCGATTGGACCGAGTTTAATGACACCCTTGGCACGTCTGTTGGGAATGAAAGTAGTGATTACCCACCATGGAAAGGATTATGAACGGATTAAATGGGGCAAAGTAGCCAGGGGGGCTTTACGGCTTGGAGAATGGATGGGAGTCAAATGGGCTAAAGATATTATTGTTATCTCTCCTGTCATACGTGATGCAATAAAGAGACAGTACAATCGTAAAACAACCATGATATATAATGGTGTTAGGTTGAAAAAAAAAGTTAAACGGACTGATTATCTGAAAAGGCTGGGCTTGACACCAAAGCGATATATATTGGCAGTGTCTCGTGTTGAACCGGAAAAAGGTTTGGATTTATTGGTGCAAGCCTTTTGCCGATTAAAAACAGATTGCAAACTGATAATTGCCGGATATACCAATTACGAAACTAGTTTTAGCAGGCAACTACAGGATATGATAAACAAACATGATCGCATTGTATGGCCCGGATATGTCACAGGTGAACCCTTAATACAATTGTATTCCCACGCAAAGCTTTTTGTGCTTCCTTCGTTTCATGAGGGGTTGCCGATTGCATTATTAGAAGCCATGAGCTTTGAACTGCCGGTTCTTGCTTCTGACATCCCCGCTAATAAAGCGGTTGAACTGCCAAAAGATCGATACTTTAAAACCGGTAATATGCTGGATTTGAAAAACAGACTGGAAACGCTCATTAACAAAAGACTAAGCGATACCGAAAAGCTTGATTTACGTCACCGGATTGAAGATAAATACAACTGGGATAAAATTGCAAACCAGACAATTGCAGTTTATGAAAAAGCGTTGAAAGGAAAGCCTTAATATGGCGGTATTCGTATGAAATCCATGCTTGCTAATATTCCTCTTGAACATAAGATTGTACTTTGCTGTTCAGTTAAAAAATCGACTGAGAGTAGATTGTCCGAACTTGCTTTGCTTGTAAATAAAAAAGTGAACTGGGATATGGTCTTTGATTTTGCTAAAAATCAGGGTGTCCTCTTTTTCCTTTACAAAAATTTAAAAACTATACACTCAGTCCTCAAAATTCAGTCCTCAAAACTCAGTCCTCAGTCTTATATAGTTCTTGATAATTTACTAAAAAAAACAAAACAAAGCTTTCTACAAAACAGCATCAGAAACCTGGTCCTTTCAGCCAGACTTGTCTCGATTATCCGTCTTCTCAATCATTCCGGCATCCTGGCAGTTCCCTTTAAAGGACCTGTCCAGGCAGAAACCATATATGGTGATATTGGATTTCGCTATTTTTCCGACCTTGATATCATTGTTTCCCCGGAAAATGCAGTAAAAGCCCGGGATATTCTATCAGAAAACGGCTTTTTCTTAGGCACACAAATTCCTGAAGACCAGTTGGCCACATATCTGAAACATGAAAATTTTTTTTCTCTGCATGATGAAAACAAAGCTGTCAATATTGATCTACACTGGGAACTTACCGGCAGGTATTCCCTTTGTCCATTTTACCTGAAAGATATTCAGCAGAGACTCGAGACTGTCAGACTTGATAAAGGAGAAGTATCTTCCCTGAATTTTGAAGATATGTTAATCTATCTATGCATTCACAGCTCAAGCCACTGCTGGGAAAGACTTGAATTAATCTGTGCAATCAGACAAATTGTAAATTCAGGAAAAATTATAGACTGGAACAATCTTGATAAAAGAGCAAAAAACTTGCAATGCAAAAGAATGCTCTATCTTGGACTTGCCCTTGCAAGGGACCTCCTCGATGCTGAGTTGCCGGAAGGTATGGAACAACACATTAACCGAGCATGGTTTGTGAAATATCTTGAAAAACAAGTCATAAAAAAAATGTTTTTTAATCAAAAACCGTTTTCAGAGAAGCTAAGCTGGCGATTTTCAAGTCTTCATTTTTTTGTGCGGGACACTTTTTTAGATGCTGTAAAATATAGTCTGCGCATTTTTTTCCAACCTACGGTCCGGGAATGGGTCAACTATCCTATGCCATCATATTTATTATTTCTATATTATCTTTTAAGGCCATACAGACTTATTAAGGAAGGATTTAGCAAAAGAAATGCTTAAGGAACACAGTTCATTAACCCTGGATATGCAAAAAGGTATTGATATTGGCATCACGGCTTTTTCATTTATTGCTGCCTATTTTATCAAAAGAAATTTATTGCCGGGAAAATTCAGCACCCTTTCCATCGAGCCCAACTACTATATCATTCTTCTTCTTATTATTATTGCCTGGTATATTTCTTTCAAATGGATGGGCATGTATATGTCCTACCGCCAAGCACCGTTCTGGGACTTCTTCAAGGTTATTTTAAAATCCTGCTTCATGGGGATGATTTTTGTCAGCATTGCCATGTATATTTTTCATATCCAGGGGATAAGCCGTCTTTTAATAGGGATCTTCCTAATACTTGATGTCTGTCTTCTGACCTTATCCAAGTTTATTATTTTCAAAAGCCTGGAAAGAATCAGAACAGATGGATTCAATACAAGGAACGTTTTGATTGTCGGCAGTGGTAACCGAGCCTGCCAGGTAATTGACGCAGTGGAGGAGCGCAAGGCCACCGGATACAGAGTGCTGGGATGCTTTGATATCAATAAAAGTAAACTGGGGGAAATTGTAACCAATGAACATAAAGTCATCGGTCTTGTAAAGGATCTTGAAGGGTATCTTAGAGACAATATCGTTGATGAACTCATCTTCGCCATTTCTTTGAAAAAATTGAAAAAAGGCGATCGATATATCGCCTTTGCAGAAAGCATGGGGATAAAAGTCAGGATTGTACCGGACTGGGAACTCCATTATTTGATGTATAGACCGGATGTTGCCACAATCCAGTTTGAAGAATTCTTAGGAATTTATAATATGGCCCTTCAATCCACACCCCAGAATGAAGGAAAAATGCTGATAAAGCATGCGTTTGATTTTGCTGCTGCGATTCTTTTGACTCTTTTATTGCTGCCGCTTTTATCGGTCATTGCCTTGGCTATTAAATTTTTTTCCAGAGGCCCGGCATTGTATAAACAGGAACGTCTGGGCATGAATGGCAGGCGGTTCATGGTTTATAAGTTCAGGACCATGGTTGAAAATGCAGATGAGATGCTGAAAGAACTTGCTGAGATGAATGAGGCAGATGGACCGGTTTTTAAAATCAAGGATGATCCAAGGATCATTCCCCATATAGGCGCTTTTTTAAGGAAGTCCAGTCTGGATGAGCTGCCCCAGCTGCTGAATGTTTTAAAAACAGAGATGAGCCTTGTGGGGCCAAGGCCGCCAATACCCAAGGAAGTGGATGACTATTCTGTATGGCACAGACGGCGGCTGTCCATGAAACCCGGGATGACGTGTCTGTGGCAGATTGCACCAAGACGGAATGACTTAAGTTTTGAAGACTGGATGAAACTGGACTTAAAGTATATTGATAACTGGTCACTTTTTAATGATTTTAAAATCCTGGTGCTCACAGCCAAGGCGGTATTGACTGGATCGGGAAGATAAGAACCGGAACGAAAACCTGAGGTTAGAAGCAAACTCACTTGACTCACTGAATAATGGTCATTATAATGACCTTAAGGATTATAACAACAACTTAAGGAGACATTCATGCAGATTGACAGTTACATAGCCGTCACTAAAGCAAAGGCCAAACTGCTTGACATGATACGAAACTTTGATGACAGAGAAGACACAATAGCGATTACTAAAAATGGCATACCAAAGGCCATTATAATGTCCATGGACCAATATGAAGCAATGTGCGAGACTATGGAAATCATGGCAGACAAAGATATAATGAAACAGATGTGGGCTTCAGTAAAAGAGGTGCAAGCAAAAAAACCTTTGCTTGACTTAGAGGATATCCTTTAATGTATCGTGTCAAATTGACACCTACTGCCGGTCTGATGTTCAATAATCTGCACCCAACTATAAAAAGACAACTCAAATCAATACTAAAAGGACTATACGAGAACCCGTATCTTGGAAAGGAGTTGCGGGATGAACTGGTCGACTTTAGATCATTAAGAATAAAACGCTATCGAGCAATCTATCAAATTGATAACCGAAATAAAGAGGTGATTATATATGCGATTGGGCACCGCAGAAATATTTATGAAATCATCAACAAGCTTGCAACTAAACCATGAACGTTATCAAATAAAAGACTTGGGAAGAAAATAGGTCAGGTATCAGGAAAAGAATTAGAGCTGATAGTTGAAGGTCTTCATGAGATAATTACCGGTTGAAGACGATCAAACTTTTTTTGAAGGTGCTGAAGAGCTGGAAATTGCTGTATGAGAAAAATACTAAGTCTGGATTCTGACAAAATCATCCGTGCTTTAAGAAGAGATGAGCACATCTCACTGTTGAAGAGTTGAATGCTCTCTTATAGATTAAATATTAGGACTGAATTTGTGGATAGGATAGGCAAAATTTATTTTGATAAAAAATTTGCAGGGATTTTGAAACAAATCGAAGGCGGATACACTTTTACCTATGATCTGCCATATATTGCCACTGGAACCCCCTTAAGTTTTAATCTTCCATTACAGGAACAGACTTTCAGAAGCAGCAGTTTATTTTCATTTTTTGACAATCTGGCTTCTGAAGGATGGCTCAAAAAAATACAAAGCAAAGCTCAAAAAATTGATGAAAACGATAAATTCCGACTTATTTTGGAGAATGGGAAAGATATGATTGGTGCTGTTACTATTTTAAGGGATAATGATGAATTATTGCAGAATCAGCCTTAAGCCGGTTAAAAGCAAATCAAAATATCCCCATTATTTAGATTCTGAATTTAGGAAATTATTTAAAAGCCTTAAAGTTAATCCAGCTCTTTCATTTGCACGGAAGGATTTTTTCAGACAAAGCACATCCAAGTCCAAAGGCCTGTCAATTTCAGGAGTACAGCAAAAACTTTCTCTAAAAATCAATTCAAACAAAGAACTGGAAATGACTTCTACCGAAGGAGAATATATTCTTAAACCCAGCCCTGAAGCTTTTCCCCATGCTTCGGAAAACGAGCATTGTGCAATGTTAACAAGCCGAATGCTTGGAATTGAAACCGCACTTTGCGCTTTGATCTCATTTTCTGATGGCGAGCTTGTCTATATTACAAAACGGTTTGATCGCAAAGGTGATGGTAAGATCCATCAGGAAGATCTTGTTCAAGGCTTTGGAATGAAAAGTGAGGATAAATATGCATACAGTTATGAAAAGGCCGGAAAACTCATAAATCTCATGGCAAATGGCAAAGCATCGGTTGTCTTTGATTTTTTTTGTCGTGTCGTCCATGCCTATATTATTGGCAATGATGACCTGCACTTAAAAAATATAAGTTTGCAAAAATTGCCGGAAAATACCAGGCTGTATTATGATCGTTTGGCACCCAATTATGACTCTCTTTTTACCAATGCATTTGACAATGTTTCCGGTTCAGGCTTCCTGGCTCTGGATCTGCTTGAAAATGAGGGAAACGGCTTATTCTCAAAAGCTTATGAAAAATATGGCTTTTATACAGGATATGATTTCAAGGCTTTAGGAAATAGACTGGGCTTAAGAGAAAAGCCAGTCACAACATTTATCAACACTGTCAAAAAAAAAGAATCAATGTTAATTGATTTAATCAACTGCAGCAGTATGCCCGATGATATGAAAAAAAAAGCGAGCTTGATGATTTCTGAAAGGATAAAAACTCTTGGATTGGGATAGAAAAATGCTGACTAAAAGAGAAGAAATGAAAACCTATACCAAATATTATAAAGTTGCCGGCATCACTGTTCAGGTAAATTCTAATTACCCCATTTCAGAGAAAACCTTTCATCCGAAATTCAAGCTTTTTGAGACTGATGGTTTAGGGAATGACAACATTATATTAAATCATCATTTTTATCTGCCTGATACTCTTGATTCATCTTGTTCTAAAAAAACTGAAATCTATAATAAGAATCAATGGCATATTTTTAAAACACAGGATTCATGGATCTATAAATATACACCTGTTCTATCCGAAGACCCAGGTCATCCGGCAATTGGTAAATTTAGTGAAGATCATACCGTCGTAGATATTTATTCAGATGCAATTTCCGAAGAATATTATAAAAATGCTCAGTTTAGTGCTTTAACGCTCTTTAATACCGATCAGGTGCTTTTTGCCAAAATTTTAAGCGATAGAAAAGGGCTGATTATTCACTCAAATGGATTTAATATTAGCGGGAAAGGTATTTTGTTGACTGGAGATTCAGGAGCTGGAAAAAGCACCTTATCTCAAATGTTGAAACAAAAAGGATTTGAAATCCTATGTGATGATAGAATGTTCGTTAAATGTTTTAAAAATGATTTTTGGATTCACGGTCATTGGTGCCATGGCACAGTTCCGGATGTATCATCGACATCAGTTCCCCTAAAAGCTATCTTTTTTCTTGAGCAGGCAAAAAATAATACTATCTTAAAAATTGAAGATAAAAAAACACTTAGTCTTGATCTTTTTCAATCTATTGTAAAGCCTTTTTTAACTCCAAACGGCTGGGATGCAACCTTTACAATTCTTGAAGAAATCATTCAACAGATCGACTGTTACACTTTAAAATTCAATCTGGATGGTGATATTTGTGATAAAATATGCAACTTAATGGAGAACTATCAATCATAGATAAAAAAAATTATTAGGGGAAAAAACATGATCATCAATTGCCAGTCATATTACTGTGTTTCAAAAGAGGTTATAGCAAGAAAGATTGAGGGTGAGCTTGTAATTGTTCCCATGATCTCCGGTGTGGGGAATCTGGATTCTGAGATGTACGCCTTGAATGAAACCGGTGCTGCCCTCTGGGAAAAACTTGATGGAGAAACTATACTTGATGATGTCATACATGAACTTGCAAAGGAATTTAACACTTCTTATGACCAAATTAAAAATGATGTATTGGATATTTTAAAGGAACTGATAACAAAAGAGTTGGTTGTTGAAAAATAAATCGCCTGATACCTGTTCCATTGTTAAGGATCATGGAGTATTGAACCTTTCAAGTAGATCCCTTGGAAAGCTTGTCAAAGAATTCACTCAAAAAAGAAAAAAAATTAAATTTAAAGCAAAAGGCCACAGTATGAAACCCTTTATCAAAGAAGGGGATACGATCACCATTTCACCTTACATTGATCTATATCCCGTGCCTGGAGATATTGTGGCATATTTGAATTCAGTAACAGACAAACTAATTATTCACCGGATTATGAAAATTTCAGGAAACAGCTTTATTGCAAAAGGTGATAATTGTTTTAATAATGATATTGTTCATGGAATAAATTGTATTATTGGTTATGTCTCCCAGATCAATGGAAATTCTTTTATAAAAAAAAACCTGATTTCTTCTCCTTTTAAAAGGGTATTGACTGCTTTTTCTGCTATTGGATTAATATTTTATTTAAATAAATTCTTGAAAAAAATAGAATGTTTAATAAAATAAGTGTAGAATGTTGTAAAAATTTGTTTTTTGTGTAGAGGATATTTTTAAATCGCAACAAGAAAAACGATCTGATTAACATAATGGCATGCTAATTGCTTTATTTAAATTTATTTTATTAATTAAGGGGGTAACTACAATGGATAAAAATAAAAAAAAAGAATGGGTAAAGCCTGAAATTACCATTATATTTTCAGGTAGTGTAAAAGAACATGTCATGACTCTAAATGTTAGTGGAGACCCTGGAGAGCCCCCTCCCCCACCACCACCTCCATAATGGTTATTATGCTTACTATTACTTTTAATTTAAAAAAATAAGAGGCCTAAATGAAAAAAATACTGTTTTTATCACTTTTGTTTTTAATGTTCTTTGCAAATAATTGTTTTGCACTTTATGTAAAAGTCACACCTGATGCCTTACCAGCAACTGGATTTGTAGGGACTTATTTCCATTTTGATAGCAATGGAGATGGTGTATTTGATGATCCGCACACTTCCTTAGATGGATCTTACACATATGATTTTACGTATTCTGGAGAATTCAATCTTGATTTTAGTGTAAATGAAACCAGCCCTATTTTATATAATTCCTATGGATTTTGTATTGATCTTAACACTGACGCCGGGAGCGGTTCTGCCAATTTAGTGGATATAACCACTGATAATATGGGAAAGGCTGCATGGATTTTGGATGAATTCTGGACTAATACCAATACCGTCAATGAAAATGCAGGCATTCAGCTTGCTGTGTGGGACCTTGTTTATGGTTCTACAGGAAGTGGGTTTGATAGATTTGTTCCATGGCACAGCACAACTCAAAATGACCCATATGATTGGTATAATCAATACATAGCTTTATTTAATGCAAACTATCCTTCATCAGGCTTTGATAGCTCCAATTATAAAATAGTTCATTTTGACGATCAGCAAATTCAAGATATGATTACCACCAATCCAGTTCCAGAACCTGCCAGCATACTGCTTCTTGGATTTGGCCTGCTTGGACTTTATGTGGCCGGAAGAAAAAGACATATGCAATAAAAAAATATATTGAATAACTTAAGAAAGGCAGGGAGTGGAATACTCCCTGTCTTTTTTTTTTGTTTTATGTATAATCATTCCTGATGAATCCAAACTCCTTAAATACAAAACTTAAAAATGCCATCCGAATTGACAGGGCTCTAAAATTTGTTTGGCAGGCTTCCCCTTTATATTCAATACTTTCAGGGCTTGTGGTGGTTGTTCTTGGCATACTCCCTCTTATTTCTTTATACCTGATAAAACTCATTATTGATGCTGTTACAGGCCTTGAGTTTAACCAGGGAATACGCCTGTTTGATCATGATTTTTCAAAGCCGCTCCTGTATATTGTAATAGCCTGCGGGGTCGGACTTTTAACTGCGTTTTTTAATTTTTTAACTGACTATATTAAAAAAGCGCAATCCCTTATCGTTACGGATTATATGTTCTCTATGCTGCATGAAAAATCAGTACAGGCTGATCTTGCCTATTACGAATCTCCAGAGTATAGAGATACACTTTTCAGAGCCCAGAGAGAGGGGCCATACAGACCCACAAGCATTGTGAACGGTCTATTTACCGCAGGCCAGAGCGGTGCTTCTTTTGTTGCTGTGTTCTGGCTGCTGTTTTTATTCAACCCCATTCTACCCATTATAATGATTGCTGCCTCAATCCCGGGAGTGCTATTACGGTTAAAATACTCTGAAAAAATCTATGCATGGCAGGAGAAAAGAACTGAAGATGAGCGCCGATCCTACTATTTTCACTGGATGCTGACTGGAGATGCCCATGCCAAGGAATTCAGGCTGTTCAACCTTGGGAAACATTTCATTGAACAATTCAACTCCATCAGAAAAGCACTTAAAAATGAAAAACTCTGGTTTGAAAAGCGAAG
>NZ_JAIOSW010000508.1 GCF_021107415.1 Desulfobacula sp. | reverse complement strand
CTTTTGATGCCAAGGTTTTCAATAACAACTTCAATGATCCAGTCACAGTCAGCCAGTTTTTCAATGTCATCTTCAAGGTTGCCGATGGCAATCTGTCCGGCATCTTTTTTATTGAAAAACAGAGAGGGGCTTGACGCCAATGCCGCATCAATCCCGGCTTTTACCATCCGATTACGGGCAGCCGGATCATTTTTTTCTTCGTCTTTTAAATCAAATGGAACGATATCCAGGAGCAGTACCTTTACACCGGCAGCGGCAAGAAGGGCAGCAATGCCGCCTCCCATGATTCCGGACCCGATAACTGCAGCCTTTCTGACTTTTCTTATCATGATTTCCTCCTAATTCAAGGGTTTGTTATAAATTTATGTGTAACCTTCAGGTTATGAATGAGCATTCATTTTTGATTAACAGATAATTCTTTGGGTGTCAAGAAAAATAATTTAGAATAAACCCCAGGCTAATCAGAAAAATTTACATTCAATTTCAAACTGTTAGATATATTAACCTTTTAAAGTTGATTCACGTGATCTATCCTTTAATAAAAAAAAATTATTATGAATACTCATTCATGAATTGAAGTTCATGTTCCTTGTAAAAAAAGAATGGCTCTGATAAGGTGACGCTGTAATTTTTAAGGATATTTTTTAATCGGAGACATTTTATCGTGCTAAAAAGCCCCAAAATTAAATCTTCTGATACCCTGAACATAGACTCAGTTGTCAGCTTTATTGTGACACTTCAAAGGGAATCCGGTGATATTCCCTGGCATGCGAATGGGAAAACAGACCCCTGGGATCTTGTGGAAACGATCATGGGCCTGAATATTGGAAAAAGCTTTGATGCATCATATCTCGCATTTGACTGGTTAAAAAACATCCAGAATCCTGATGGTTCATGGTATTCTTCCTATATAAATGGAAAACCCATGGATCGAACCTGCGAAACCCATATGGCAGCCTATATCTCAGTAGGCCTTTTTCATACCTGGTTAATGAATAAGGACACGGCATTTCTTGAACGAATGTGGCCGACAATGGAAAAAGGGATCAATTATGCCATCAGCCTGCAGGCAAAAGGTGGTGAGATTTATTGGGCTAAAAGCCCTGAAGGTAAAGTTGATCCCATGTCTCTTCTGGCAGGTGCAAGTTCTATTTTTATGAGTTTAAAATGTGCTTTGGCAATTGCCGGTATTCTTGGAAAGCGCAGGATTTCATGGGAAATATCTTTTGAAAAATTAGGAAGATCCATCAGGGAAAATATCCATAACCTAAAGGTCACACGTAATTATAATGTCAGCAAATCCAGGTTTTCCATGTACTGGTTTTACCCCATATTAAGCGGTGCGCTGACAGGAGAAGCAGCAGAACACAGAATTGAAAAATACTGGAACAAGTATGTCATAGACGGACAAGGGGTAAGATGTGTATCTGACCAGCCCTGGGTGACCATTGCTGAAACATCTGAACTTGTTCTTGCCTTGTCTGGTATGGGGCAGTTTGAAAAAGCGAATATTGTATTTTCCTGGATTCAGGACAGACTGTATGATGATAAAACATATTGGTGTGGGTACACCTACCCTGATATGGTGATCTGGCCGGAAGAAAAAATTTCATGGACCAATGCAGTGGTTCTTATGGCAGCAGATGCATTATATGCTTTAACCCCTGCGTCAGGTCTTTTCAGGCACACTTCATGGGATGAATTTATTTATACGGAATTGGTCAATTGATAAAAGATTACAGGCCTTATTATATCAAAAAAGTCTGGTACAGACTTTTGCATCTTTATATCCGTCATAAGCTTTCCCCACAGTTGAAATCCCTTGGAAAACATCCGTTTATTGTAAAACCCTGGCATATTGAAGTTTTTGGCGGGCCTGTCAGTATTGGGGACAATATTACCCTTTTAGGATGCTCTGATAAAAAGACCCGGTTGACGGTGTGGTCGGATAAAAAAGATATCAACGGCATTACCATCGGCGATCATGTCCTGATTTCTCCCGGGGTCAGGATCAGTGCAGCCAACAGCATATCCATTGCAGATTCCTGCATGCTGGCAAGCCATGTCTATATTACCGATTCAGACTGGCACGGTATTTATGACAGGTCCATGCCGCCTAAAGAAGTCAGTTGCGGGATTCTTGAAGAAAATGTATGGATTGGAGACAGCGCAATCATCTGTAAAGGAGTGACCATCGGCACAAACAGTATTGTCGGTGCATGGTCTGTGGTGACTTGTGATATACCCGCCAATGTGATTGCAGCCGGAAATCCAGCTAAAATCATTAAACAACTTGATCCGGATAAACCCATCGTCACACGGAAAGACAGGTTTTCAGATACCAGTAAAATGATACATCTCCTTGAATCAACAGAGAAAGAATTCCTTCAGGGCAACACGTTTTTCGGATGGATCAAATCATTCTTTTTCCCGGAAAAGAACGTCTAATTCAAATTAAAAGAGCAACAGACAGGGAAATAAAAGAGAGCAGGGTGGATAACATGATTGCAGCAGAAGCAAGCTGAGTATCACTGTTTAGCTGCGCGGAAAGCACATATATGGCGGTTGATGTCGGCAGTGTGAAAAAAATCATACCGGCTTTAAAAGGAACTCCTGTAACACAAAATATTTTTAAAAGAAAAAATCCAATCACTGGCAGGATCAGTATTTTTAGCCCAGATGCAATCAAGGAAAATTTAGTATTATGTTTGAGCCCTGTAAGCGTCAATGAACCGCCGATGGAGATCAGGGCCAAAGGCATGGTGACAGCGGTCATAAGGCTAAAGGTGTTGTCAATAAAAATTGGGAAAGAAACTTGTGACCTGGAAAAAAGAATTCCTGCAGCGCATCCCAGAATTAAGGGATTGGAAATCAATGCCTTTAAAAGAACCTTGAGGTTTTGTCCAAAGATTTGCTTTTCTCCTGAGTGCCAGATCAATGTGGAAACTGCCAGCATATTAATAATGGGGATGGCAAATCCGATCAGGATGCCAAAGTATCTGACACCTGATTCTCCAAGAGTAGTCATGACAATGGCCATGCCAATATAGGTATTAAACCGGTAACAGGCCTGGGAAAATGAGCCTGCCTGAAAACTTGAGATATGAAACAACCGGATGGCTGCAAGACTTAAAAGATAAACAATGATCACTGCCATAATGGCAGCAAGACATAAATTAAGACTGACACCCTTGTCCGGAGTTGAACTTCCGATTTTCCAGAACAGCATGACAGGGAAAAAAATAAAGTATACCAGTCTATCAGAAGTTTTCAGGAATGTTTCATTGGTGATATTAAAGTGTTTAAGAAGACTGCCAAGAAAAAGCAGTGAAAATATCGGGAATATGGCATTCAGGACGGTCATTGGCCTAAAATATGGAAATATTACCATTTTTGCAAATGAATTATTCATGATTATATTAAAGCAACAAGGAAAAGGGGCATTACCTGATATCAATTATATTTTTGGGGAGAGTTGTATGAGTGAAAAGACCTTGAATTTGCCCATTACCGGTATGAGTTGTGCTAATTGTGCGGCAAATATAGAACGAACTTTAAATAAAAAAGTGGAAGGTGTTGTGTCGGCATCGGTAAACTTTGCATCACAAAGACTGCTTATTGATTATATTCCTTCAATTGTCTCCATAGATACAATTGTTTCAGAGATCAAAAAAATCGGGTTTGATTTGATTGTTGTGGATGAGGGGCAGGATGAAGAAGATGTGGAAGAGATTGCAAGGCATGCGGAAATCAAGAATCAGACACTAAAATTTTATGTGGGTGTTGTTTTTGCCCTGCCATTGTTCATCATAAGCATGTCAAGGGATTTTGGTTTGATCGGTTCATGGAGTCATGCTTCATGGGTTAATTGGTTTTTTTTCTTTCTTGCGACACCGGTTCAGTTTTATACGGGACTTGACTATTATGTAGGCGCTTATAAGAATTTAAGAAATAAAAGCGCTAATATGGATGTGTTGATTGCGTTAGGATCCTCTGTGGCCTATTTTTATTCGCTGGCTATCCTTATGTTGCCCGGGCTTGGCGGGCATGTTTATTTTGAGACTTCCGCCGTGATTATTACGTTGATTAAATTCGGCAAGCTCCTTGAAGCCAGAACCAAAGGAAAAACAGGCGGTGCCATAAAAAAATTGATTGGGCTTCAGCCAAAGACGGCCTTTGTCATGGAGAATGGTGAAGAAAAGCAAATTCCCATATCCATAGTCAAACTGGGTGATATCGTCGTGATCAGACCCGGAGAACGGATTCCGGTTGACGGGGTCATTATCGAAGGCAGGTCAGCTGTTGACGAATCCATGCTAAGTGGAGAACCCATTCCGGTTGATAAGAAAAAAGATGATATGGTAACGGGAGGCACGGTTAACGGCCAAGGACTTTTAAAATTTTGTGCCACCCGTGTGGGAAAAGATACAGCCCTGTCCCAGATCATACGCCTTGTCCAGGAAGCACAGGGCAGCAAAGCACCGATACAGGCTCTCGCAGATAAAGTGGCAGCCGTATTTGTTCCTGCCGTCATCAGTATTGCTTTGATCACTTTTGGTATCTGGTGGGGAATAACCGGGGAGTTTGTCCCTTCAATGATCAGAATGGTGGCCGTTCTTGTTATTGCATGTCCTTGTGCTTTAGGGCTTGCCACCCCCACAGCCATTATGGCGGGGACGGGTAAAGGTGCTGAAAACGGAATTTTGTTTAAAAGAAGTGAAGCCCTTGAAAATGCGGCCAAGCTTGAAACCATTGTACTGGATAAAACCGGTACGATAACCATGGGCAAACCCACAGTGGTCGATCAGATTCCTGCCGGGACTTCCGGCTTGTCTTCCGATGAACTTCTGACCATTGCTGCTTCCATTGAAAAGGGATCTGAGCATCCCCTTGGAAAAGCCATTGTCACATTTGCACAGGAAAAAGGTCTGGTATTGAATGACCCGATAAATTTTAAGGCTCATAGCGGTTTCGGGGTTGAGGCACAGTTTGATAATCAGGTTTTCAGGTTTGGTAAACCCAAATGGTTTGAACAGGATTCAGGCATGCCGGATGCCATTCAGGAGTTGATTCGCAAATTGCAGAATAAGGGCCGAACCGTCATGGTGCTGGCAAAGGGCAAGGATGTACTGGGGGTTATATCTGTCTCTGATGTGTTGAAACCCGAGTCGAAACAAGCCATTAAAGAACTTCATGTTGAAGACCTTAAAGTTGTCATGCTGACCGGAGATAATTTACAGACAGCCAGATCCATTGCCAAAGAAGTGGGTGTGGATGATGTGCAGGCAGAGGTGAGGCCCGAAGAAAAATCCGGAAAAGTGAAAGCATTTCAGCAAAATAATGTCCTTGTCGGGATGGTGGGAGATGGAATCAATGATGCCCCGGCGCTTGCCCAGGCTGATATTGGATTTGCCATTGGTACGGGAACCGATGTGGCCATTGAAACCGGGGATGTGATTCTCTCAAGCGGGAAGCTAACCGGTATTCCCAAGGCCATAAAAATCAGCCGGAAAACCATTGCCACCATAAAGCAGAATTTATTTCTGGCATTTGTTTATAATATTATCCTGATTCCGGTTGCAGCTGGAATCCTGGCACCTTTTGACGTGTTCCCGGAATTTTTAAGACAGCTTCATCCAATTTTAGCGGCCCTGGCCATGGCCGTCAGCAGTATATCAGTGGTGACGAACAGTTTACGGCTGTATAATGCTGATATTAATTAGGCTGGATCTCTTTTTTTGTTTCAGATGGTCTGCTTGATTTGATGACCCGAATGTCCGTTGTACTGCCCATGTTAATAATAATATTTTTACAGGATAATTGATCTGAAATATCTGATAGAACCATGCCGTATTTTTCCAGGGTAAGCCTTTTCCTGAATCTTGAAAAGGTTGAACTGTCAGGAGCGGAGTTCCCCAATGGCAGGCCGATAAATTTTTTAAATGAGAAGCGGTCATTAATCAGGCTTTCCAGCTCAACATCAGATCTGATTTGAAACCAGTTTCTGAGTAGCTGGCATTTGAATAGCATTAAGGGAGAATAGGCTTGGGGTCCTTTTTTGTTTTTTCCAGTGGGATAGTTTTCCAGCAGAGTAGATTCAATTTGACTCCAACCAATGCTTTGATCAAGGTTTTTTAAGTATTCAAGCGTATGGTTTCTTGCTTTTTCCCGGGACAATTCCAGGTCGGAAAATGAAAGAGTTTGATTGTCTGATTTAAAACTCATATGCTACCTCACTTGGATTGACGATGTCTATTCATTACATGAATTGAAAAAATGTTCAATCATTTCAGGAAATTATTTTTTTCCAGGGCAATCAACGATTCCCTGCAACCCACACCCTATCTGTAATTTTGCTCGTAATCTCAAAAAATTAAAAATTCATGTTTAAGATCAAATAGAGTTATTGATAAAGTAGAATGCAGGATCGGCTCATTTGATTGTGAGTTCTTCCATTGAACTTCATTTCTACAATATAATTTGCTTTACACCACAATATATATTATTGTGATGTTCATTGGAATTGCTGAAACATCAAAAGTATTCTGCTATTTTTATGGTTTGGGAAGTCCCCGGAATATGGCAGGTATTCCGCTACGATACTCAAATTCATTTCTATTGATAAAGAGTTTTTATATGGCTGAAAAACCGACTTATAAAGAATTAGAGAAAAGAATTCAGGAATTAGAGCGTGCAGGATCTAATCGCAAGCGGACGGAGAAGGCGTTGAGGGACAGTGCAGAACGTGTTCGCGGAATCGTTGAAAGCATGACTGATTGGATATGGGAAGTGGACTCTGACGGACGGTATACATTTTGTTCAGAGAGGATTGAAAAGATTCTTGGATACTCCCCTG
>NZ_JAIOSW010000095.1 GCF_021107415.1 Desulfobacula sp. | reverse complement strand
TTTGATCAATGGTTTCTTTTTGCCCGACAATAATTCCGGTTTGAGGACCCCCCAAAAGTTTGTCCCCGCTGAATGTGACAACATCTGCACCGGAACGAACTGAATCTGCAATAGTGGGCTCGGCAGGAAGGCCATATTTTGAGAAATCAATTAAGGTTCCGGAGCCAAGATCTTCCATGACCGGGATGTTTTTATCCTTCCCAAGCAATACCAGATCTTTTAAGGCAACACTTGCCGTAAATCCTTGAATGGAATAATTGCTGGCATGAACTTTTAAAAAAAGCCCTGTATTATCAGAAACGGCATTTTCATAATCCCTGAGGTGGGTTCGGTTTGTGGTACCCACTTCCTTTAAGATACATCCGCTTTTTGACATCACATCCGGCACCCGGAAAGAGCCGCCGATTTCAACAAGTTCACCTCTGGACACAACAACCTGTGTGTCTTTGGCGATGGTGTTCAAAGCCAGCAAAACAGCACCGGCATTATTGTTTACGATAATGGCACTTTGGGCTCCTGTTAATTCACAGATCAGTTCATCCACGGCTTCATATCGAATCCCTCTTTTGCCCGTCTGAATTTTCAGCTCAAGGTTGGAATAGGATTGGGCAATGGTTATTATATTTTTCAATGCATCTTCACATAAAAGAGCCCGGCCGAGATTTGTGTGGAGAACCACGCCGGTGGCATTAATGACATTGACAAGTCTGGGTCGGATTTTTTCTTTTGCAAGGAGTTGCATCTGAACAAGGATGGTTTCATCAATGATCGGTGTTTCAATATCTGCCAGGATGTTTTTTCTTATATTTTCAAGCGCTTTTCTTGCAGAATCAAGAATAACACTTCGGGGGATATCAAGGAATCGATCATCCTTTTTCGTAAGTTCCAAAAGATGGTCAACGCCTGGCAAATTTTTAAGACTTTCATGCTTGCCTGTCATTTTTTTACCTTTGCGTATTTAATATGTCATCATTATTGATGGCATTGATAGGGATGGCATCAACCAGTTCAGGAAGATCCGCCATGGTAAATCCAAGATGTTCAAGGGCATTCTCAAAGCTTTTTGTCTGCATTTTTTCAAGATCAAATCCTGCATTAAATTTTTCCATAAGAAGATCCGCAAGATAAATGATGTAAGCAAGGTCTTTGTTTTTTTTTGCTTTTTCCGGGGTATGGTGAAGCTGAATCACTTCACATAATTCATCTGAGAAACGCCATTTTTTTGCTAAAATAGTGCCGGCTTCACTATGGGTGATTCCCAGTAATTTTTTTTCTAGTTGTGTAAAATTTTCATTTTTTTGACTTAACTTTCTGAAAAAAAGAGGGGAAGCGTCTGCAACATATTGATCCAGAATGACTTTGCCGATATCATGAAGCAGGCCTGCTGTATATGCTAATTTAACAGATGATTTGCCTGATTTTTCTGCAATTTTTTCAGCCGTGGATGCCACCCCCACTGCATGGAAAAAAAGACCGCCTTTACATAAGGAATAGCCGGAGGTCTCGGCTTGATTGTAATATGTATTAACAGCAGCCGTGATAACAGATTTGATCAGCATGTCCTCTCCCATAATCAGCACGGCATCATTTACGATATTGATTTTCACCATTCCGGCAAAAAGAGCGGAATTGCATAGCTTTAACGTTTTTCCGGAAAGAACCTGGTCTTTGGCAAGCTCAGCAGTAATGTCTGTAATGTGGTGCCGGGCGGACTGAAACATCCTGAATATTTTTAAAGCCGTCTGGGGAATAGGCTTTAATTGATCAATTGTGTTAAGAATATCATCCAGGGACGGGGCGATAAAATGTTTCTCTGACTCAAAGGTGTCTTCCCATGCCGGGTTAATACGGGTCTTGCCTGTGGCCATATCCAATTCAAGGGTACAGGTAAAAAAACCACCGGTTTCCGATTTAATGGTTTTAACTCCACAAGCATCAAGTATGGATACAGCAATATCTGTTGATCTTCCGCCAATATCAAGGTTCATGTCCTGCCGGCTCACAGGCCCCACAAGCGCACCTCCGGCAATACTGGCCCTTAAATTTTCAGTTCTTGCCCCCAGGTCTTTCAGCTCTTTAATCAGCATTGGAACACCGGTAGAGGCATATTTCTCAAGAAATACCACACTGGTGATGGAGGGAGGTTCCGGCAGCAGGATATGGATCAGCCCACCAATTTTTTTTGATTTGTCATACAAGGCAACGCCCAGGCAGGTCCCAAGATATGCCTGAAATATATCTGTTTGTGCTTTGCCAGCTTTAAATTGCCCGGCTGCAATATGTTCAATTTTTTGATAATTCATTTTAAAATACTGCTTTCATATCATCTTATCGCCACTTTAATCAAGTTTTTTTCGGTTAAGTTATATCGGGTCAAGAATTTTTTATTTTAGCCGATATCTTTAAATACAGGTGTATCAATTCCAGGGAGGGAATGTGTTATGAAAATATTAGATTCCAATATAGTTTTTTCATCTGAGAGTTATTTTGGACAAATGGATTTTTCATTGGAAGAAAAAACTGAAACAAAGTCTATCAGACGGTCTCAACGAGTTCCAAGAGATACTCAAAACCTTCCACAGATTCTTGTGGACAGGGTAAGCATTTCTCAAAAACAAACAGTTGAATATCAATCCAATTATCGGACCGATATAACAGGCAGATCATCTGTAAAATTTATGGAATCGGGTGATGCGATTGAGTATGAACAGAAATTTGCAATGGAGAAGTTGATTGGGGGCGTTATAAATAAAGATGTGGCCATCAACAGCATTCAAAGAAAAGAGGATATTGGTTTTCCAGAGGGGAAAAAGGCAGAATCCAATGTTCCCGGCAGAGCGGGAAACTCTGTTCAAACCCGTTTAACTCAAGGTTGGGAAATGACACTCAGGCAGGTGGACATCCATTTTGAAGAAGAAAAGGTTGAGTTTTCATCCTTGGGAGAGGTGACAACCGAGGATGGAAGGATTATTAATTTTTCCCTTGATATTTCCCTTAACAGGTCTTTTTTGTCCAGGACAGAGCATGAAACCAACATCCAAAGATGGCAGGAAAGGATTAATTTGACTGATCCTTTGGTGATAAGTCTGGATGGAAAGGCACCACAACTTTCCGATGTCAGGTTTGAATTTGATTTAAACACCGATGGAACGACGGAGAGTATCAGTTTTGCAGGACCTGGTGCCGGGTTTCTAGCGTTTGATAAAAATAATGACAATATCATAAATAACGGTTCGGAGCTTTTCGGGCCCGGAACCGGGAATGGATTTGGAGAACTGGCTGCCTTTGATGAAGATCAAAATAACTGGATTGATGAGAATGATGCCGTGTTTTCAAAACTGTCCGTGTGGACAAAGGATGAAAATGGCGAAGATAAGCTTATTTCACTGAAGGACGCCGGAATAGGTGCGATTTCTTTGAATTATGCTGATACACTGTTTAATATGACGCAATTTGATAATACATTGAATGGTCAGCTTAAAAGTACGGGTATGTTCCTTTTTGAGAACGGGAATGTGGGTTCGGTTCACCAGATTGATCTTGTTTCGCGTAAACTCGATGAAATCGGTAAAGACGGTATGCCGGCAGGAAAGGGATCTGGACAATTAACCGAACTTCCACAAGAGGATACACAAGTACCACCGACAAATGGTATAGGGACTCTTTCTTCGATAATGGGGACGGGTGAGCCGCAGCCTGAAGATGTTTCCAATCCTTTACAGGATCTTCTTGACAGAATCGAAAAATTAAAAGAAGAGATGGGACGCCTCTATGAAAAGATGAATCCAGCATCCAATCAAGATCGATTTGGACAGAATCGCTTCAAACGGTCCGGGCAGCGGCATTATCAAGGCCTGAATTTTAACCAGTCAGGCCTGTTATTTGACTATAAAGGTCCGGTTCGCACACAAAGCCGGTATGCATAAAATGGGGTCTTAATCTGTTAAGATTCTTTATAAAGTGCCAAAACCCCTGATCTTGCAAGTTTTTTAATGCCAAACGGTTCAATCAGGGCAAGGAGCTCATCAATCGTATTCTCGTTGCCGGTTACTTCGAAAATATAATACTGCTGACCCTCATCCATCATTCGGCCTTTATGGGTTGTGATAATTTGCTTTATTTTTTTTCGGGTTTCAGATGTTACTTTAACACAAATAAGGGCCATCTCACGTTTTACAGCCTTTTCTATTGTCATGTCCCGCAGTTTAATGACATTCACAAGGCGCTTAATCTGTTTTTTGCATTGTTCGAGCTGGAGTGGATTGGCTTTTGTTGTAATGGTGATTCTGGACATTTTCGGATTGGCTGTGGGTGCACCGCAGATGGTTTCAATATTGTAGCCTCGTCCGGCAAAAAGTCCTGTAATTCTGGCTGTTACCCCTGGTTCGTTTTCTACCAACATGGTAAGTATGTATTTGTCCTGATTCATAATGTCCTTAAATATTTGTTTGGGTTAATGGTTCTATTCACTTGTCGGAATCTTCAAACCGGGTAATAATTTTGTTTTTACCTGCCCGTTTCGCTTTATATAGGCAGTGATCCGCATCTGTCACAAGATTTTCAGGTGAAGATGTTTCAGGAAATGATGATACTCCGCCACTGATGGTCTGATGTATCCTGTGTTTGGAAATTGGTTTGACACTACAGAACCGTTTGATTTTTTCGCTGTTTTTTACTGCCAGGGCAAGGTCTGTGTCAGGATAGATAATGCAAAACTCCTCACCGCCATATCGGCAGGGAATGGCATTCCCCTGGATGTTGTCAGTGATTACCGAAGAGATCTCTTTTAACACGGTATCTCCTGTGTCATGGCCGTATCTGTCATTGACCTGCTTAAAGTTATCCAGATCAATCATAAGAAAAGAAAGGCTTGTGTTATTTGATTCAGCATTTGTGATTTCATCTTTTAATGCCTTGTCAAAATAGCGTCGGTTCATAAGACCTGTCAGCTTATCTTTATATGCCAGGGATTCTAAAATTCTGTTTTTATGAATCAGTTCATCCTGCAGCTTTTTGATTTTAATATGGTTTTCTATTCTTGCTTTTACCTCATCCCGACCAAAGGGCTTGATGATAAATTCAGTTGCCCCGAATTTAAAACATCGGAGCATGATATCTCTATCTGTTTCATTTGCAATAGCAATAATAACAGGGGAATTACTTTTCAAAATATTTCTGACATGCATACAGGTATTTAGCTTATCTTCATTGTCACAAAGATCTAAAATAATAATGTCCGGAATGCTGACACAAAGATATGTTTCAAGTTCATCAAGGTTATTGCAGATATTAATACTTGAGTCTAAAAAGTTCAGGGTTTTGATTAGAATTGAGGTTAAGGTATTGTTGTTACTGAAAATAACAGTTGTTCCGACAGAGCTGGTATTCGCTTTGATAGACACGGATTCTATGATTGCCGCGAGCGCGGGTTGCGACACCGGTTTTTCCAGAAAGTCAATGGCACCGGCCTGGAATCCTTTTCGAAACTGTGCCTCATTAATAGTACCGCTGACAACAATTGTGGGAATATTTTTGATTTTTGGTTCTTTAGAAAGCTTTTGACAGAATTCAAAGCCGTTCATTACCGGCATTTCCACATCAACAAGAATCAGGTCCGGCAGGATGTCAAAAGCGGTTTTCAGACCCTGCATTCCATTGGAAGCTGTCTTAATATCAAATTTTAATGCTTTTAAATAGGAGGTTAGCGTATTCCTGACAGCCTGGCTGTCATCGATAACAAGTGCCAAAGGGGTCTGCCTTGTTTGCTGCGGATGGGAATGATAGGCTTTTAACAGGGTTTGGTGAAGGCTTTGCCTGTCAAAGGGTTTGATCAATATGGTGTTTATATCCCTTAAGTCCCATTCTGATTGGACATTCTCCTGCTGCATGGATGTGGATATAATTAAAACAGCAGTGGAAAGTTTTGGGTCTGATTTTATGGTTTGTACAATTTGAGGGCCATCCTGGAATTTGGGAAAACAGGGACAGACAATCAGTTTGAATCCGCCTTGGTCAATAAGCCGGTTGATATCTGAAATTGTTGAATTAAACAGGCTGATATTAAAATCAGAATCACGTAAAAAGGTGTTGTATACCGATGTAAGCGCCTGAGAATCTTCAATGATTGCTGTTTTGATCATAATTTGAATCAGTATCAATCCCTGCTGGATTTGTAAAGCTAAGAATTGGTGATTTTAAATCAGTATTGCTATATTCGTGATTCTGAATTAATTTAGAGTTTTAAACTTGAGGAAAAGATGAATGAAAAGCTCTATTTTTTGGGTTATGCTGGCGGTTATGGTGCTTTTTTCCGGTTGTAAAACATTAGAACCGGAATCGGTAACGCCTCTTCCTTTAATAATTCCTGAAAGTTTTTCTATTGATGCAGGCAGCAGTGGAACCATTGAGGACTGGTGGCTTTTTTTTGGCAGTGATGAACTTGACGGTTTAATTAAAGATGCATTGGATCGCAATTTTGATTTAAAAATTCTTAATAATAGAATCGTCCAGTCAAAGGCTAAGGTTGAAAAAGAAGAGGCCTCTTTTTTTCCTGATTTTGGGTTTTCATTGGGGGGACAGAAAAAAGGTGTCCAGATTAAAGAGATCCACAGCGGCAGTTCTACCTATGATGGCAGCCATTCCTGGGATGGTTCGTTGACCGGATCTTACACGGCTGATATCTGGGGGGAGGCAGCGGCTGGAAAACAAGCCCGGGAGTTAAGCCTTAAAGCGGCTGAACAGGATTTAAGGGTATCCACCCTTGAATTGACAGCAAATATTTCAGAAATCTGGATTGATATTATTGCCGTTCGGAAAAAGAAAAGTATTTTAGACAATCAGATTAAAATTAACAAAATTTTATTGGAACTTCAAAAATTAAGGTTTGCCAATGGAAAGGCAAATGCCCTGGATGTATCCCAGCAGAGAGAAGCCCTGGCAGAGGCAAGTTCTCAGGTTCCGTTGCTTGAGAAGCAGGAGCGACTTTTATTGAACGCCCTGGCTTTTCTGTCCGGGAGAACCGTGATGGATGCTATCGGGGTGAAAACAAAATTGCTTCCTGAACCTGTGCCGCTTCCCGGGGTTGGAATTCCGTCAGATTTATTGGAAAACAGGCCGGATATTCAGGCTGCCAGGATGCGGTTGTTTTCATCCCAAAGGGAAGTTACGGCAGCCAGAGCAGATCTTCTGCCATCCTTTAAACTGACGACCCAGGCCCTGTTTTCAAGCGGAAAGCTTGATTTATTGTTCCATAACTGGATCGCAACACTTGCAGCAAGCATTGCAGGGCCGATTTTTGACGGAGGGCTTCGAAAAGCAGAGGTAAAACGAGCCAGGGCTGTTGCACAAGAACAATTAAATCTTTATGCCAGGACGGTTGCAAAGGCGATTCACGAGGTTGAAGACCGTCTGGTCGGCATTCAAAAACAGGATGCCTATATTCAATTGCTTGAACAAGAACTTAACGCGGTAAGGCTGACCTTAAAAGATGCAAGGTTACAATATCAAAACGGTCAGAGCAGTTATTTGTCTTATCTGATTGCCTGGACCAAAATTGAGAGGTTGGAAAGACAATTGGTTGGTGAACGGGCGAGTATTATTAAAGAGCGGATCGGGCTTCACAGAGCCCTTGGATGGAAATCTGTGAAATGATATGATTAGAGAGATGTGAGTGATGAGGAGTAAATAACCTGGAGGTCACACGTAAGATGAGTGTCCTGATAAAATGGGGTTCTGTGGTCAAATTGATGATAAAGATCACCTTGCCCGTTTGCCTGATTCTGGCAGGCTTTGCCGGTTGGAGTTATTTTAAGGCCAAAGAACCAAAAATGAAACGAAAGCCGCCCCAAAAACAGATAGTTGTGGTGGAGACGATTTCCATGAAGCCGGGAGACTATCAAAGTTCGGTCCAGGTCATGGGTACGGTCATGCCGGACAGGCAGATTATATTAAAATCCAAAGTATCCGGGGAAGTGATATCCATCTCACCAAGGTTTGTCCTGGGTGGGGTGATGAAAAAGGGTGAGATACTTTTAAAGCTTGATGATTCAGATTATAGGATAGAAATTCAAAAAGCTCAAAGTGCCCTTGATAAAGCCCTTTCATACCTTGCCATTGAAAAAGGCAGTCAATTGATTGCAAAAGAAGAGCTTAAATTGATAAACGAGGCTTCCCAGGGTGAGGTAAAAGCAACTGACCTTGCCTTGCGAAAGCCCCAGCTTATCCAGGCAAAGGCTGAGGTGGACAGAGCCATGGCTGATCTTGAAAAAGCCCAATTAAACCTGTCCCGTGCAGAAGTTGTTCTCCCTTTTAATGCCCTTGTTTTTGAGAAATATGTCAATTTAGGGTCACTTGTTACCGTCCAGGGATCTCTTGCCGTCCTGGTGGATGTGGATACTTACAGGGTTGAGGCGCAGGTTCCTCCGGATCGGCTGGCGGCATTTAGTCCGGGTCAGGTATCCGGCAGTGATGCCATTATTTATTCTCAGTATTCAAATCATACCTGGCAGGGGAAAGTGGTCCGAACAACCGGTAAAATGACCGAAAAAAGCCGGATGGCGGGTGTGATTATTTTAGTAAACGATCCTCTGGGATTAAAACGTCAGGGAAATAACCCGCAGTTATTGCTGAATGACCATGTGGATGTCAGGATTATGGGGGAAACCCTTAAAAATGTATTTCTTTTGTCCAGATCCATACTGAGAGACGGGAATACGGTCTGGGTCTATCATGCAGGTGTTCTTGAGATCAAAAAGGTGAGTCTTGTCTGGAAGGAAGACGGGGAGGTTTATATCAGATCAGGTGTCAAATCCGGTATCAGACCGGGTGACAGAGTGATTACATCGGATCTGCCGGCTCCGGTAAAAGGTATGGCCCTGCAACTGGCTTCAGGAGACCGCCCATGACACAAGGCGCAGATCAGAAGACAGCCAGGGGATCTATTGCCTGGATGGCGGGCAATTCGGTTGCTGCCAACCTGATCATGGCCGTGCTGCTCATTGGCGGGCTTTTCATGGGGTTTAATATCAAGCAGGAGGTCTTTCCGGAATTCAGCCTTGACAGGGTTAATATTTCGGTTGCTTATCCCGGAGCCAGCCCGGAAGAAGTTGAAAATGGCATTCTTCTTGCCATTGAAGAGGCCATCCAGGGCCTGGAAGGGATTGATGAAATTTCAGCCAGTGCCAATGAGGGATATGCTTTCATCAGTGTTGAAGCCATTGAAGGAACGGATATCAATCGTCTTTGGCAGGAGATCAAAAGTGAGGTGGACCGTATCTCCACCTTTCCAGGAGAAATTGAAGAGCCCCAGGTCTCCATTGCAGCAAGGAAAAGGGAAGTCCTAAGACTGGCTTTGTATGGAGATGCCTCTGAAACAACCATGCGGGCGCTGGCAGACCAGATCCGGGATGAGTTGCTTCTGGATAAAGGGATCACCCAGGTGGAGCTTGACGGGGTAAGGGATAAAGAAATCCAGGTTGAGATTTCAAGGCAGACATTGAGACGCTACAACATTACACTTCAGGAAGCCGCATTCACTATCTCCAGGGCCTCGGTTGAACTTGGCGGCGGCAGCATCAAAACCCGTGGTGGGGATATCCTTTTACGGATTAAGGATCGAAGGGATTATGCAGGACAATATGCAGCTCTCCCCGTTATTATATTGGAAGATGGATCAAGTGTATTGCTCGAAGATATCGCTACAGTCACCGAAGGATTTGAAGAAACGGACAACTGGGCATCCTTTAACGGGAAGCGGGCAGTCATCATAGAAGTTTATCGTGTCGGCAGCCAGACCCCGACCCAGGTAGCAGCTTCAGGAAAGGCAGTTATAAAACGAATCAATGAATCCCTGCCGAAAGTGGTGCGTCTTACCGTTTTAAGAGATCTTTCCAAAGTATTTGCCCAGAGAGCCGATCTCTTGCTTAAGAACGCTTATATCGGGCTGGGACTGGTATTTTTTTTTCTGGCCCTTTTTCTTGAAATCCGGCTGGCATTCTGGGTCAGTTTGGGCATTCCTATTTCTTTTTTAGGCTCTTTTCTTTTCCTTTCTTCCACCACATTCTCCATTAATGTCATCAGCATGTTTGCCTTTATCGTCACTCTGGGGATTGTTGTGGATGATGCAGTGGTCGTGGGAGAAAATATCTATTTTTACAGACGTCAGGGATTGCCGTTTTTAGAGGCGGCTGTCAAGGGAGCTAAACGTATTGCCATGCCCGTGGTATTTAGTGTGATAACCAACATGGTGGCATTTGTGCCCTTATTGTTTGTGCCCGGATTTATGGGAAAGATATTTAAAACCGTTCCTTTTGTGGTGATTGCCGTATTCGGAGTTTCTTTGATTGAAAGCCTGTATATTTTGCCGGCCCATTTAAGCCATAGAAGCCACCGTCCTTTATTTTTTCCCTTAAATTATCTTGAGAAATGGCAGGAAAGGTTCAGCAAGTTTTTTGAAAAATTTATCAAAAATTATTATGGCGGGTTTCTGCTCAGGCTGTTAGATCATCGATATACTGTCATTGCCTTTGGTATCGCTTTACTCATGATAACGGCAGGATATGTTTCTTCCGGCCGGATGGGCATGGTAATGTTTCCCAGGGTGGAGTCTGATTATGCATTCTGTGAGGCGTTTCTGCCCTATGGTACGCCTGCCGAAACCTTAAAAAATGTTGAACAGCATCTTGTTCAACGCGCCCATAATGTTGTTGAAGAAAACGGCAAGGATTATTTGTCAAACGGTATTTTTTCCCAAGTCAGGGATAACCGGGTTCGGGTGAGAATTTATTTGACTGATCCGGGTGTCCGCCCATTAAACACTTCAGAAGTGACAAACATCTGGAGAAAAAAGACCGGTAAGATACCCGGGCTTGAAACCATTACCTTTGAATCCAACAGAGGGGGCCCGGGTTCAGGAAAAAATTTAACCGTGAGCTTGAGTCACAGGGATAAAAACATGCTGGACAGGGCAGGGGAAGACCTGGCCCAAAACCTCTCAAGTTACCCAATTGTCCATGATATTGATGACGGATCTGCCAAAGGGAAAAAACAATTTGATATTACCTTAAATCTTGCCGGAAAACGGATGGGGTTGACCTCCAGGGAAGTGGCCAATCAGATCCGCCATGCATTCCAGGGGGTGTCTGCTGTAAAGAACCAACGGGGAAGGAGTGAGGTCACGGTCAGGGTCCGGCTAATAGAAGAAGAAAGGATGTCGGAATCAACCTTTGAAGAATTGGTGCTGCTGGCACCCAAAGGGGAAATTCAGCTTCGAAATGCTGTGGAAGTAATGACGGGCAGGGCTTATACATCCATAAAAAGGACCAATGGAAAACGTGAAATATCTGTTACTGCCAATGTCCGGCCACCTTCCCAGGCACCCAATATAGTAAAAGATATGAAAAAAGAAATCCTGCCAAATCTTTTAGGCAGATATCCCGGCCTATCCTATAGCTTCAAAGGGCGCCAGGCAGATGTAAAAGAAAGTATATCCGCTCTTTTACGGGGACTTGGAATGGCATTGCTTTGTATTTTTGCTCTTTTGGCCATCCCGTTTAAAAGTTATTTTCAGCCGTTTATTATTATGTTCTGTATTCCTTTCGGGGTCATCGGTGCCGTTGTAGGTCATATTATAATGGGATACTCCCTTTCCGTCATGAGTCTGTTCGGACTTGTTGCAATGTCCGGGGTTGTGGTAAATGATTCTTTGATGTTAATTCACTTTGCCAACAGGCAGTTGCGTGAAGGAGTGCCTGTCTTGTATGCAGTTCGTTCGGCAGGTATCCAGAGATTCAGGCCTATTTTGCTGACCACATTAACCACCTGCGGTGGGCTTGCACCCATTATTACCGAAACATCAAGGCAGGCAAGATTTTTAATACCCATGGCGATTTCCCTGGGGTTTGGCATATTGTTTGCCACATTTATCACCCTGGTAATGGTGCCATGCCTTTATATGATCCTTGAGGATATCAAGGGCTTGTTTGCTTCAAAAGTGCCTGAATCGACTGGTTGATAGAGATTTCATCCTGAATTACTCAATATTAAAATACAAAATTTTACCGGTAAATTTTACCAAGAGCAAGGAAATTTATCTGCTGTTAGCGACTCCTTTGATTATCCATTGATTGTTAACGCATAAAAATGGGACGGTTATCTGGTTTTCGATACAGGGGAATAGTGAAACGTTTAAAAAAACATGGTTTTGCATTTGATCGTCAGGCTGCTGGCAGCCATGAGATTTGGTACAATCAGCAGACCGATCTTATACAACTGTCCAAAATCATCCCGGTGACATGCCTGAGGGAACGCTAAGGGCTATTTTAAAATAAATATGTCCCCCGAATTCCTTTGGCACAAAGTATGACAGGAGTTTGGCAAATCACACCTTATTATAGGTTACCCTTGTTGCTCTTCCTTGTGCATCAACCTTTTTTATTATGTATTTACCGTCATAGGTGTAAACGGTTTCATTGCCAAGGGCATCAATAACTTTGGTGAGGTTGCCATAAATATAGGATGCAATCGTTTCTAAACGATTGCCCCAGGAAATAAACCGGCCATTGAAATCATATATAGTTCCCAGTTGCCGAATTTGTCCTTGCAAAGGTAGTTTTTAGTGTCTATGCCGGTCTTTACTTCTATGGTATTGGTACCCTGTTTAAACATGTTGAGAATAATCACAAAAAACAATGGATAAATGAATAAAATTTTGCAAGATATGCAAGGTTTGGGGTTGGAGTTCCCTCTCTTATCTTGCAAATAATCAAAGGAACTCCTGCCTCATAAAAAATTTTAATTCAGGCAGGAGATATGTTATCAGAACCTCTAAAAAATAAAAATCTTTTTAATCATCTTTATTTCATAGACAAAAAAATTGCTGAACAATACAGGCAAATGCCCTGTCCATATTGTAGCGGGCCGCTGCATTTTGCAAATTATATGCGGAAGCCACGAGGCGAGCCAGAAGGAGTTTCAGAAGAATATTTCATCCGGTTTAGCCTGTGCTGCGGCAAGGAAGGATGCAGGCATAGAGTAATGCCTCCCTCCTGCCGTTTTAGTTTCTGACCTTCAGGTTATGGGCAGAAAAATTTACTGGCATGTTGTTTCCTGGTCATTCTTTCAGATTGGCATAATAAGGCAACCAACATTTTTAAATTGTCAAAGTTGTTTGATGTTTCAAGGAACACAATTAATCGATGGATTGCCTTTTATCAGGATGTTTTTCCGTCAAGCCGACAATGGCAATTGATTCGGGGTCAAGTGCCAGCTTCTATAAAAAACAATAGACTTTCGGCAAACCTTGTCAATTATTTTTTAGATTTTAAATCTTGTACAAAAAATGCTCTTGTTTCCTGCCTGAAATTCCTGTCTCAGGGTTCTGGATTTTATCAAAAAATCAGGGCCGGTTAATTCCACGCAGAAGATGGGCATTTTTTTTACCAAAGAAATCAATTATGAAGTGGTTCCATGATTTTAATCCATAAATTAAAAGGAACCATAATTATGAGCAGTAAAACTCAAAGCCATGTAAACAAATGGGCATTGTTTCGCTTCTCTGTTGTTGGTGGTTTGATAGCAAGGTCACCTGCAAAGGGTAAGTTGCGTAACGAGTTGGAAAAACTTGCATCCCAAGCCTATATGCACCCTGTGCATAATCGTTTGACTGTTTTTCATTTTTCAACCATTGAATGCTGGTACTACAAAGCAAAAAATGCACAAGATCCCATTATTGCACTGGGGTTTAAAAGCGTGGCATTGGCAAAGCCTGTGCCAAAGTCTGTTAATGACTGGTTATTTGTAATGCCCCTGTTTTTAAGATAATTCAATCCTGTTGGATCTTCTGCAAAGGTATGCTGATAGTAAGAGATAACCCGGCCCAATAGTTTTTGTTCCTTGATGGTCAGGCCTTTTTTAGGAGATGTTTTTTTCTTAACCGCTGCCTTTGCTTTCTTTTTGGAAGGGATAAAGGAACCATGCTTTTTTACAGACCCTTTAAAATCCAGGTTAAAATATAACTGGTCAAATTCAAAGATATCTCCACCCCGGCCACAGCCAAAACAGTTCCATAAGTTTTCTTGAGGGGTAACAATCAAGGATGGGGTTTTATCTTCATGATCCGGGAACGGGCATCTGCACACATAACCTTTGCCGTTCTTTTTAAATGCGCGGCCTGTGGACTGTTCGATATAGGCCTTCAGGTCAACACCGGTTTTGATGTGGTCAATTCTGGCTTGCTCTATCATTCTTGGCTCTCCCTTTCTTGATTTCTTTGGGGAGATACGATAGAGAACAAAAAGCTTTTAGGATTTATCCTGGAAGCGCTTTTGATCTGCCATCAGCCGGACCCGCCAGAGTCATAAGGCTGATGGCATTTTTTTCTAAAGCTCTCTTTTAAAAAACCGTGTCAAGAAAAATTTTTATTCATTATGCGATTATGTTATAATCGTAAAATGATAGTATATCAATGTCAATTTTAAAACCTGTGTTATAATTTGTTCAAAAAACAATAACACAGGAGATAAAGCCACAATGAAGGATGAAGAGATGAGAAAGGCTGTTGGTAATAAGCTTAAGGCATTACGCAAACAAAAACGGCTGACCCAGAAGGAACTGGCAACCGCTCTTGATATTGGTATTTCTCAACTGAACAAATATGAGTCAGGTATGCATATGCCACCTATCAAAAAACTCATACAATTGTCCAATATTTTTGATACTGAAGAACAGGATGCTGTGCTTAAAATACTGGATGCCATGATCATGAAGAACAAAATGACAGATGTCATGTCAATGGATGCAAATTAACAGGAGATAACACCATGCAGACCGAAGGGATAAAACAAGAAGCTTATAAAATATTAAATCAACTTCCGGAACAGGCCACCTGGGATGATCTGATGTACCAGATTTACATCCGCCAAACCATTGAAGCCGGCATAAAGGACAGTGACGAGGGCCGCACCATAGATGTCAAAGATGTCCGCAAAAAATTTGGTTTAACAAAATGAAAGTTCTCTGGACCGAGAACGCCATTGATCATCTTGCCAATATTTATGAATACATCGCATTCAACTCTCCAACCTATGCCAGGCATATGATTGACAGGATCACCCGGCGTACGGAACAGATTGCCGAACATAACTTGTCCGGCAGAAAGGTGCCTGAGTATGACGCCGAAGATATCCGGGAACTGATCGAAAAGCCGTACCGGATTATCTATCGGATCAAGCCGGATCAGATTGATGTCATTGCCGTGATTCATGGAGCACGGCTGATGCCTGAAGAATTTTAAAAAAACGTAAGGACAATATCCGTCGCTTTTTTTCAACACAAATGAAAGAACCTTTACGAAGGGCTTAAAAATTCTCATAGAAGGATAAACATATTTAAGGGCACTTTTCTCTGTAGATCGTCTTATTATTTCTATTTACATGATGGTCAATTTCATGACCTAATTGCGTAAGATCGGCATGGAACCTGAGCACTTCAGACTTTATCGCTTAAAAAGGGTTAACTACCTTGCCCCGCAGGGTGGTGCCATTAGCACAATTCAGAATAAAAAACGCCATTAGCGTAAATAAAACAGGATTGGTTAAGGGCACAGACTTCAAAGTTTGTAAAGCCTAGCCTGGCGTGGAAAGTGCTGTTAAGTTTTGGCGGGCTTTGTGCCCGGTTTACATAATATGAATTATCGTGACGGCATTTTTTGGCAGGGTTTTTGAGCGCTTTTTTCAAAAAGCATGACAAAAAATTCTGTTTGATAATTGGGCCATATTATGTACTCCGGATCTGAACAAAGCATGACAAAACTTGGCTTGCATCTTTTCTTGTCAGGCGGTAGAGAAGACCGTAAACGTTGAAAAACAAAGCTTATTCACTATTCAAGACCCAGCACCATTTCCACTTTTATTATTGAATAATCACGTACCAAGCCAATAGTGATGCCAGTATCGAAAAAAAGCCTATAATTCTCATTGAAAAAAGATAATTCGGGCTTTTAATCCAAGCAAGATATGGGTTATCAACCCCAAAGACTTTAATTTCAGAGTATTTGATGGCAACAGCCCTTATCTTTTCTGGCCAAACTAAACCAAACAAGCCGACTGTAAAAAAGAAGCAACCAAAAAATATAACTATTAAATTTTCTTTCATTCTTTATCTCTCAAAATATTGATTACCATCTAAAGGGCAGTTTTCCTTTCTGCCAAGAATAATGATATCCTCCTCCAAATTGAGGGGAATATAAACCTACTTCATAGGCAGCACCATACTGATTGAAAGTAAATTCTCCACCATATTTCGCTCCCCCACCAATGTTAACTGAATGATCTGATAAAAACTCTTTTAGTTTTTCTTCCGTTCGATATCCTGTCATGTGATAACCACCAGTTAAGCTACCAGATACAAAGGTCAAGGCTTTACCAACTGTTGGTCCTGCTCCCCAATACAGATTTCCATATCGATCTAAAACTACTTGTCCAGAAATACCCAACAAATTACCAGTCCAAGGAATTCCAATATTAATATTTAGTGCAAAATAGTCTGGGGCAAAAATAGTCCAATTTAAGTAATTTTCTATAATTGAATCTAAAATTTCTTTTGATTTTTCTTTAACGGAATTAACCGCACACAACCCCAGTGGATCAATCAGGGTGTTGGTATTATTCAGGCAGTACGTATACAGATTCAGCCCATCTCCAAATGGGTCAGCTCTCAGGTACCGGCCAAGTTGCAGGTCATAATACCGATTCAGGTTGTAGTGCAGCCCTGTCTCTGCATCATAGTATTGGCCTGCAAACCTCAGGTTATTGGTGATGGCTTCGATCTCGATCTGGCAGTTGCCAAAGGCATCATACTTGCCATCCCAGACCACTAAACCGTTTGTAGCAATAAGCTTCTGTGGGGTTCCGGCATGATCATTTTGATACCAAAAATATTCGCTGCCGATCTTCATAAACAGCGGATCAGTTGTCCAAATGGAGCCGGGCTTGTAGCCATAGGTCTTGATTTCGGTTCCGGTTTCATCATATTCCCCGATCAGGCCTTCATTGGCGTAATGGAAGTATGTTCGGGTTCCGGCAACATCTTTCCACAGTCTTCGTCCGAACGGATCATAGTAATAGGTGGCAACAACACCGGTGGTGTCTTCAACCCTGGTCAGACGGTCTTCAACATCGTATGTGTAATTCACGGCCACGCCTGCCACGTTCTTTTGGGTCATGTTGCCATTGTTGTCATAGGCAAAGGCAGTGTCGGCAAATCCGGTCAGTTCATTGTTTGCATTGTAATTAATGGGCCCGCTGACCTTGACATCCGTGATTCGGTTGCCGAGATTGTCGTAAGTGTAGGCTTCATCAGCCAGGGTCGCGTTCAGGGCTGTGGTCAGTTGGTTGAGGTTGTCATAAGCATAGGTGTGATTTCCATGCTCGGTTGCTTTGGCTGTTATGTTGCCGGGTGGTGAGTAAGTGTAATCACGGGTCATTAATGGATTTTGACCGGGATCTTTGGCTGTAATGGTTTTCAGCCTCATGAGCGGATCATAGGTATAATCCTGTTTTGAGCCGCCGGGCAGGAGCATGGATGCGG
>NZ_JAIOSW010000268.1 GCF_021107415.1 Desulfobacula sp. | reverse complement strand
CAGCACACCCATAAACTATCAAACCAATGAAGCAAACCAGTACGCTGTGATTACCAATCAGGATAATGTACCTCCCGATGAAAATTTAACCTATGATGAAGATGGGAATCTGACCTCATCATCCAACGGCAAACAATATGCTTACAATGCAGAGAACCGTTTAATCCTAATTGCCCCGCAATACCCTGAAGATGACAACACCAGGGTGGAGTTTGCATACGATTACATGGGCCGAAGAATACAAAAGAAAGTCTTTACCTTGAATGCCGGCACCTGGGAAAATGCATCTGAAACACTGTTTGTGTATGATAATTGGAATCTGATAAAAGAAATAACAATCCCATACAGTTCAGATACCACAAACCAGTATTACATCCGGGGACAGGATTTAAGTCAATCCATCCACAAAGCCGGGGGTGTCAACGGATTATTGGCAGCCATCAAACAAGAAACACTTGACCCTACCGGTGATTTTGACCTTGACCTTCACGTCGACGGCTCACATTCCACACCCTTAATGCAAAAAGTGAACTATTTTATTAAAATAGCCAGATATCTATTTAGAATATTGATCAATAAACTGCATAATTTGATCCTTTGGCATTGTTATATTACAGAAATCACTATATTATTGCCTGGCAATTATTAAAACCTTTTTTGGTTCTGGCTTATCCAGGTTAGGAATAAATTTAATGTTTGATGATCATGAAATTATATCGACCATAGAAATGGTAAGAAATGAAAACCTGGATGTCCGTGCAGTTACTCTGGGGATTAACCTGTTTGATTGTATCAGTCACGACCTTGAAATATTTAAAAAAAATATCAGGACAAAAATTATAAAGCAAGCCGAAAATCTTGTGGAAACCTGTGATGCAGTCGGTGAAAAATATGGAATAAAAATCGTTAACAAACGGATTTCAATCAGTCCCATCGCTCTTGTTGGCGCCTGTTTTTCTTCGGATCAGATGGTTGAAATCGCCCATGAACTCAATGATATTGCCAAGCGGGTCAATATTGATTTTATCGGCGGATTTTCAGCCCTCGTAGAAAAAGGAATTGCCACAGGAGACCAGGCCCTCATTGATGCGCTGCCAAAAGCCCTTGCCCGGACCGAAAGAGTTTGTGCATCTGTAAATGTGGCCACCACCCGATCAGGCATTAATATGGACGCAGTTCTTGCAATGGCCAAAGTTATAAAAAAAGCTGCTGAACTTACTTCTGATGAAGACGGACTGGCCTGTGCTAAGTTGTGTGTATTTTCCAACATTCCACAGGATATGCCGTTTATGGCGGGCGCCTATCTGGGTGTCGGTGTTGCTGATGCTGTCATTAATGTGGGGGTTTCCGGGCCCGGTGTGGTTAAAAGAGCCATTGAAAAAAACCTTGAGGGCCAGCCGGATCTGACCCTTGGAAAGATTGCTGAAGTTATCAAAAAAACTGCCTGTAAGGTCACCAGGGTCGGTGAACTCATCGGACGGGAAGTCGCTCGAAACCTTGATATTAAATTTGGTGTGGTGGATCTGTCTCTGGCACCAACGCCGACCGTGGGTGATTCCATCGGTGAAATCTTCCAGGCAATGGGATTGACAAGCATTGGAGTTCCGGGCTCCACGGCAGCCCTTGCCATGCTCAACGATGCCGTTAAAAAAGGCGGTGCCTTTGCAAGCTCCCATGTCGGCGGGTTAAGCGGTGCCTTTATCCCTGTCAGTGAAGACTTGAATATTGCCAATGCGGCAGATAAGGGATTTCTTTCCTTTGAAAAGCTGGAAGCAATGACCTGTGTCTGCTCTGTCGGGCTTGATATGGTGCCTATCCCGGGTGACATTACGGTAGAATGCCTTGCCGGCATTATTGCAGATGAAATGGCCATTGGCATGATCAACTCAAAAACCACTGCCACGAGACTCATCCCTGTCCCAGGCAAAAAAGCCGGGGACAAGGTTTATTTTGGCGGTCTTTTAGGCGAAGCAAAAGTCATGAATGTTCCCAATTCTTCCCTTTGCGATCAATTTGTTAAATATAGCGGTCGAATTCCAGCCCCCATCCACAGTATGAAAAATTAACCCTCATGACGCAACATAAATCTTACGACAACACGGTTAATTACGGAATTATTTTTGTTTTAACTCTTGTTCATTTTACCGGTGATTTTTACTCCTCTTTTTTTACGCCATTACTACCCGCTTTTGTTGACAAACTCGGGTTAACCCTTGCCCAGGTTGGACTCATTACCGGAATGGTAAGATTTCTTTCCTTTATAGTACAGCCGGTGATCGGCTATCTTGCAGACCGGTATGAAACAAGAAGTTTTATTTTTGCAGGACTTTTTTTAGCTTTTTTCTTTATTCCTTTTTCAGGAATTGCACCCAATTTTTGGACCTTGCTTATTGTTCTGTGCCTTGGTTCCATTGGATCATCCATGTTTCACCCCTCCACCACCGGAATGGTGCCGCTCTATTCCGGCAACCGTGCCGGATTTTGCCTGTCCATTTATAATACAGGCGGAACCTTTGCCTTTGCATTGGGTCCTGTATTTATCACCTGGTATGTGGCCGGATTTGGACTTGAACAAATGCCCTATACCATTGCCTTTGGTGCTATTGCCTTTATCTTCTGTATTAAATATTTACCGGTTCCCGTCAGTGAAAACCTTTCCCATCTTGGATTTTTTGGATCCCTTAAAGAAACGCTTGGCAAAGTCTATAAATCTATTTTCCTGATCTGGCTTGTGATGGTTCTTCGGGCGGTTACAGGACAAACCTTTATGACTTTTATGCCCATATATCTTACGGATAAAGGCCATAGCCTTGTTTCTGTGGGACTAATAGTCTCTCTTTTTATTCTGGCAGGCACCTTTAGTGGTCTTCTGGCAGGTTATCTTGCTGACAAAACAGACTTTAAAAAAATCTTTTTTGTCAGCCATGCTTTTATGGCCCCTGCCCTTATATTATATCTCTATCTTCCCGGGCCGTTTGTTTATCTGGGATCTTTTGTTGCCGGATTTTCTGTTTTGGCGTCACTTCCCCTTGGCGTGGTCATGGCTCAAAAATTAGCCCCAAAATCCAGAGCCATGGTATCCAGCCTCATGATGGGATTTGCCTATGGCCTGGGAGGTGCCGTATCACCTCTTGTGGGAAAGCTTGCCGATATTTATGGTCTTGAAAATATTCTTTTTTATTCAGCCTTCATCCCCATTGTCACCTTGCTGCCCATCATGAGATTTCCAAAGGTTAATTAAAATGAATGGTTCAAAGGTTGTTCTGGTCCAACCGCCCATAGAAGATTTTTATCTGACAAAAAAAAGAACCATTCCCTATGGCCTTGCCACCATTGCTGCATGCATACAAAAAAAAGACTTTCATGTTGAAATCCTTGATGCCCTTGCAACAAATAAATCTAAAACAATTGCTTATCCTGAAGAATTTTCTCATCTTAAAGTATTTTATGGTAAAAGCGATGTCACGGCTTTTTCCCTTTTTTATGCATTTAAACAATTTGGATACAGCTATGAATATCTCGGAAAAAAAATACGAGATAAAGAACCCTTTGTTGTGGGCGTATCCTCCTTGTTTACGGCTTATTATAATGAAGCCTTT
>NZ_JAIOSW010000407.1 GCF_021107415.1 Desulfobacula sp. | reverse complement strand
TTTCCTGGGAAGGTCAGTCTTTTACAGGGTTTGAAGGGGACAGCGTGGCAAGCGCTCTCTTTGCCAATGGGGTAAAAATTTTCAGCCGCAGCCTTAAATATCATCGCCCCAGAGGCTTGTACAGCATGGATGGAGAAAGTGCCAATACCATGGTTAATATAAACGGCGAGTGTAATGCCCGGTCGGAAACAACTCTTTTAAGCCAGGGTGACAGGGTCACGGCTCAGAATTACTGGGGATCTGTTGAGAATGACAGATTTGCATTTTTAAATTATTTTGATGGATTCATGCCGGCTGGTTTCTACTACAGACGGCTTCATAAACCTGCTTTTCTCTGGTCCATGGCCAGCAAATTTATTCGGAAAATGGCTGGAACAGGCGTTCTTGATACAAAGCAAACCTGGAACAAAAATAATTCCGGTGAACTCTATCCCCAGGCTGATGTTTGTGTCATCGGCGGTGGCCCTGCCGGGTTGAAGGCAGCTATTGCATCTGCAGGTAAGGGACTTAGAGTGATCTTGCTTGAGGGACGAACCTGTCTGGGGGGAAATTACGACTGGCGAGTCCGGGAATATAATGGAGAATCTCTTTTTACCCGTGCAGAAACACTTTTAAAAGAAGTTGAAAATAATAAGAATATCCGGGTTTTTAAGAAAACGTCCCTGATTGACCTGTCCGGGAACAATCAGGTTACAGCGTTTCAGACCGGAAGTGGTGCTGAATCGGATGAACAGCGATATATACATATCAGGCCCGAAAGTGTAGTGGTTGCAACCGGTGTCATGGAAAGACCCCTGATATTTGAACAAAATGAGTTGCCGGGAATCATGCAGGTGGGATGTGCATGGCGTCTTGCCCGTTCATATGGAATACTGCCCGGTAAAAAGGCTGTCTTTTGTGTTGGTGATGACTTAGGGCTTGAGGCTGCACTTGACCTTGCTCAATCAGGACTTGAAATCAAAGCTGTGGCCGATCAGCGGGATCAGGGCTATGATATCGAACTGGTAGAGGCCATTATGAAAAAAGGCATCCTGTTCTTAAAAAACTATATTGCGGATTCGGCTATTGGTAAAAAGCATGTCACAGGTGTGACATTATCCTCAATGAACGGCAAAGATAAACAAAAATTTGAATGCGACCTTTTGGTGGCATCAGCAGGATTGACCCCTTTGACAGGCCCTTTAAATACTGTGGGGGCAAAAATGAAATTTGATGAACATACAGGCTTTTTTCTGCCGGAACGGACTCCTTTCGGGGTTCATGCCGCAGGCAGGATACTGGGTTATCATACACCGGATGCCATCGAAGCCCATGGGACTTTAGCCGGACTTAAGGCAGCAAGGGATGCCGGTGCCGATGTTTCATTTACAGCGGCTGAAAACACGCTAAAAGATCTTTGCGGTCCTGCCAGGGGAAATAATGTTGCATTTAGCCCCAATATTGGTGTGGGTCGAAAATCATTTGTATGTTTTGATGAGGATGGTACTGTAAAAAGTGTTAAACAGTCCATTGACCAGGGATTTGATAAGCCGGAGCTTGTGAAACGGTTTGGCGGATTCGGCCTTGGACCTGGCCAGGGTGGCGTTCCCGGGCATAACCTGCCACTTGTTATCTCCCAATTAGAGAATGATCCCAATTCCAGTATCACACCGACAAATATACGCTCTCCACTGGTACCGGTCCTCATGGCAACCGTGGCTGGACAAAATCATTTATTGAAAAGATATACCCCCATGGTTGACCAGCAAAAATCCCCCCAGACTGAATTCATCAGAACAGGCGCATGGATGCGGGCCAATCGTTTTTCAGATGATCCGGATTGTGTAGAAGAAGTTACAGCGGTCAGGAAAAATGCGGGTATGATTGATGTTTCAACACTTGGGAAATTCCGTATTTTTGGTCCGGATGCCTTAAAGGCGCTGCAGCGGGTTTATATATCCGATATGAGCCAGGTTACTTCCGGCAAATTAAAATATTCTGCAATGCTGAACACCAGCGGTGCTGTTTTGGATGACGGTGTAGTAACAAAAATGGCTGACAATGATTATTATTTAACCACCTCAAGTGCATGGGCTGCTGAGGCTGAATCATGGATTCGTTATCATACCCGGTATGCTGATCTTGATTTTCATATAGTGAACCTTAGCAACACACTTGCTGCCATCAATATTGCCGGTCCAAAATCAAGACAGATATTGCAAAAATTGACAGAAAATGATGTTTCCAACAATAATTTTCCCTATATGGGTTATAAAGATATTCTGCTTAAGGATATGGTTATGGCAAAAACCTTGAGGGTGGGTTTTTTAGGGGAACTCTCATATGAGATCCATTTTCCAGCATCCTATGGCCCTGCTGTCTGGGATAAACTTCTGAAAGCTGGAAAAGAATTCGGTCTTATGCCCATAGGTCTTGAAGCTCAAAATATCAGTAGGATGGAGAAAGGTCATGTAATTATCGGGCTTGAAACAGAACAGAATACCAATCTTCGGGATCTGAGTCTTGGTTTTCTTTGGGATCAAAAAGATGCGGAAAATCAGAAGGTCGGTGCTCCGGCATTAAAATTCAGCCAGGGCCAGAAAGGAAGAACCAAACTTGTGGGGCTTGAAATCACTGACGGTCAGGATTGCCCTGGGGACGGTGCCATTATTTATCAGGATAATACCATCGTGGGTCATGTGTGTACTGTCCGAAAGTCGATTACCCTGAATAAAATCCTGGCAATGGCACTGGTAAAGGATCCATTAAATAAAATCGGGAATACCATACATATCTACCAGAACGAAGGCCAGGGCGAAAAACGTTTTACAGCCAAAGTTGTCCCCATGCCTTTTTATGATCCAAAAGGGCTAAGATTGAAAGACAAAGGAGAAAAATAATGGCGCAACTTAGAACCTCCCCCATAAAATTTGACCTTGAGCCTTTGACTGTTGAAGAAATAGACGGCTGGAAGGTAATCCGGGAGTATAAAAATCAAAAAAAAGATCCATTGCTCATCGACTTAAGTCACCGGCCGAGCTGGGATTTTCAGAACAAAGATATGTTAAGTTTTAATACGCCTGAATTATGTATTCCGGCTGATATGAACGGTGTAACCAGACAGGGCAATCTGTTTGTATCAAGGATGAATCAAACCCAGGCCCAGATATGGAGCCTTGATGGGATAACACCTTCTTTGGAATCTTTAACTCCAGGCTGTACAGATATCACAGATGGTCAGGCAGTACTGGCACTTATGGGCAAAGAGTTGGATCAGGTATTTGAGAGCTTACTTCCCCTTGAAATGTTTAAACCGGGTGAAACAGGCATGAAATTGTTCCAGACCCCATTATTTCATATCCCCTGCCAGATTCTTGTTCTGGACCGATCCGAAAAGATGAAGGTGGTTATCATCTCCTGTCCCAGAGGGTATGGAAATGATATGGCAAAGGCCATCCTCAAGTCAGCAGCTCCCCATGGGCTTGCTCCGGGAGGAAAAAATGTTTTTTTAAGCTGGTTGAATTCAGGTGAGTAAATTTTTTAATGCGTATTTGCAGTTTGTTATAATAATTAAAGGATGGTGGGAAAAATGAATGTTATAGTTTTAGGCGGCGGCCTGGTTGGTTCGCCAATGGCATATGATTTGGCAAAAGATACAGATATTAAAGTTACTGTGGCTGACAGGGACCAGGCCATACTGGATAAAATTGTGTCCCAGGGCATGGACATTTCGGTGATTCAAAAGGACTTGTCCATTCCCAAAGATGTGACAGAGCTTGTCAGTTCCTTTGATATGGTGATCAACGCCGTGCCTGGATTTATGGGATTTGAAACAGCTAAAGCGATTATAAGGGCTCAAAAAGATTGCACCTGTATTGCTTTTTATGAAGAAGACCCTTTTGACCTGGATCAGATGGCAAAGGATAACGGTGTCACTATGATCATGGATTGCGGCGTGTATCCGGGGATGGGCAGCGCCTTGATTATGGATGCGGCTCAAAAGCTCGACAAGGTGGACGAAATAATTACTTATGTCGGCGGGCTGCCTGTCATTCGTGAATGGCCAAGTCAATACAAAGCTGTGTTTTCCCCGGTTGATGTTATTGAGGAATATATTCGTCCCGCACGGTACATTGAAAATGGATTTGAAGTAGTACGACCGGCCCTGTCTGATGCGGAATATATATTTTTTCAAAATATCGGAACGCTTGAGGCATTTAATACAGACGGGTTAAGGACATTGGCAAAAAGCATTGATGCGCCGAATATGAAAGAGAAAACATTACGCTACCCGGGGCACATCGAAAAAATGGCTATTTTAAGGGAGCTCGGATTTTTCAATAAAGAAGAAATATTGGAATTTGACGGGGTGAAAACAAGCCCGTTGAATTTGACGAGCAAAGTTCTTTTTCCAAACTGGAAATTAAAAAAGGGAGAAGCGGATATCACTGTTTTTCAATCCTTTGTCAAAGGCATGAAAGATGGAAAAAAAATCGAATATTTCATTGACTTATATGATCGGTATTGTCCTGAAACAGATGTCATATCAATGGCCCGTACCACCGGGTATACGGCAACTGTTGCCCTTCGTATGATCGCAAAAGGGCTTTATACGGATAAAGGTATTTCCCCGCCCGAATATATAGGCAACTACCCTGAATGCGTAGAGTTTATGCAGGATCAGCTCAAGCAAAAAAACGTGAACTGGGAAGTAATTTCGTACGACCCTTCCACACTATAAAAATATCTTGTTTTTTTAATAGGTTTAAAATTGGTGCCCCTTTGTAAGGTTTGGGGCACCATTTATATTTTATGAACTTTGTACGCCAGGATCGTTAAGTCTTGGAAAGTGTTCTAAAATCATTCCGATTTAAATCGTATTTTTTCATTTTGTAGCTTAGGTTTTGTCGTGAGACCCCAAGAATTCCTGCAGCCATTGTGATATTTCCAAAGGTCTTGCTCAAAGCTCTAAAGATAATGGATTTTTCATCCTGATTTATGGGTACAGACAACTCTTCAAGAGTCGGTAATGGAGCTGACACATCAAATGATCTTATTTGAGTATTGAGCTGAGATTCTACAGGGGGATGGATGTCATGTGTTTTTGGTCGCAGGTTCTTTAGAAAATATTCAGGCACCATTTTTGCCTCTATCACTTCTGAGTCACGGGTGATATTCATGGAGGCTTCAATGAGATGCTCTAATTCTCGCACATTCCCTGGCCAGGGATAGGCATAAAACAGTTCCAGCAGATCAGGGCTGATCTTTCTGACCTTTTTTC
>NZ_JAIOSW010000318.1 GCF_021107415.1 Desulfobacula sp. | reverse complement strand
TTGCTTTCATAATACTATTAATCTGGCTTGATGAAGTAATAGATATTCCTGATTTGCTCTTAGGGGCGGAACCAACACCATTAAACTGGAGGGAATCTTTTTTCGAAAGTGTCTGCATCGCAATTATAGGTGCAGTAATAATTCGTTTCACAAAAAATATCTTTCAGAAAATGAAATATCTTGAGGGAATACTGCCTGTATGTGCCTCTTGTAAAAGAATTAGGGATGAAAAAAACAATTGGCATCAAATTGAATCATATGTTCGTGAAAGGTCGGATGCAGAATTTAGTCATGGGATTTGCCCAGAATGTGCAGAGAAATTGTATCCAGATTTCAATCCTTATAAAAAGAAATAAGCAAATAGCACAACCATTGCATTCACCAGACGACGAAAAGCGCGGCGGCGCTGACGCGATAAGGTTGGTTGGGCCGCTGGTGATGCAGGTCGTTTTTCCCAAAATATAACTATTCCATTGTTCCCATTGGGGGAACTTTTGTATTGACATTAATTGGGGAACGTATTAATAATTAAGTTATGCATGTAATAGCCAGGCCTCAATTGATAAAATTTTACCAGCAAGAAGGATGTAAGGATGCAAAAGGACCTATTGATGCATGGTGGCATGAAGCGAAAAAAGCAAATTGGCAATTCTGGCCAGAAATGAAAGCGCAATATGGATCAGCCAGTATTTTAAAAAATAACCGTATTGTCTTTAACTTAGGAGGGAATAAGTACCGATTAATAGTAAAAATCAATTTTCCAACACAGACTGTTTTTATTCGGTTTGTGGGGACCCATAAAGAGTATGATAAAATTAATGCGGAGGAAATATAATGATTAACAAACTTATTAAAACAGAAGAAGACTATAGTTTAGTTCTATCCCGCATTGAAAACCTGATGGATGCCGAAGCAAACACTCCTGAAGCGGAAGAACTTGAACTGCTTGCTACACTAGTTGAACTTTATGAAGATGAACATTATGCGATGGACACACCTGAGCCGATAGATGCAATAAAGTTTAGGATGGAACAGTTGGGACTCAATCAGCAAGGCTTGGTGCCCTTTATTGGCAGCAAGAGCAAAGTCTCTGAGATCCTAAATAAAAAAAGGCCATTAACTCTTTCAATGATGCGATCTCTTCACCAAAATTTGGGAATACCGGCTGAAATTTTTTTACAAAAAGCAGGTGGAAGTTTTCCCAAGGCAATACCCCATACTGAATGGCATCTTTTTCCATTGAAAGAAATGTCAAAAAGAGGGTGGATTCATCCAATAAAGAACTTAAAAGATTCAGCTGAAGAAGCCATGCGGCTTTTTATTAATAATTGTTGCCCAAATGGGGAAACGATTGAGGCTTGTTTTAGAGAAAACTCCGGAAATCGAACTAATGCAAAAACAGATAGTTATGCACTTAACTCATGGTGCATGAGGATCATGGCGCTTGCCCAAAAAAACACTCTAAAAAAAAAATTTGATCCTGCCAATTTCACATCTGACAACCTTAGAGAGATAGGTAAATTAAGCTTTTTTGATGAGGGTCCCCTACTTGCTATGGAGTTTCTGGAGAAACATGGAATCCATCTGATCATCGAACGACATCTACCAAAAACATATTTAGATGGGGCTGCCTTATTACTTGAAGATTCGACACCCGTTGTTGGATTAACACTGAGATATGATAGAATTGACAATTTTTGGTTTTGCCTTCTTCATGAATTAGCCCATATAGTATTGCACCTTGGTAAAGAAAATCAAAATTTATTTGTAGATGACATGGATATCAGAACCTCTGGGAGAGGAAAACAAAACGATACTGAAGACGAAGCCGATTCTCTTGCTATTGAATCTTTGATTCCGAATAAAATTTGGTCCACCGCTGCCGCGAAAACAAATCCTAATAAAAAAAATGTACTTGAATTAGCAGAATATCTAAAAATTCACCCAGCTTGCATTGCCGGCAAAGTTCGATTTGATCAGAATAATTTTAGATTGTTATCCAAATTAATTGGATCAGGTAAAATTAGAACCCTTTTTGAAGTCTGATTTTTTTACTGGCACTACCCTAAAATCTGATATTGAAGTTAAGCTATTTTTTATAAAATGTTAAACAAGAAAAATGAACCGGATTTCACCGGTTGAGACCTTTGATTAACTCAGAGGAAAAAGCATCCGATTATTACAAAATTGAAATTATCCATCCAGAAAAGTAAAATTTATTGAATATAACCAATTAAATTTATTGAATATTCATCTCATTCATGTTATAAAAATGGTAATAAAAAGCATAAATGAGGGGATACCAAATGGCATTCAAATCAAAACAAAAAAATCTTACATTTTCTGATTTAGAAAGATCTTTGAAAGACACGAAGAATAAAAGCCTTGAAATACTTACGAATATGGATAAGACTATCGCCTGGGGTAAAATTGAGTCCATCCTTCTAAGAGATTATCCGGTTGGTGACAAAAAAGAAGGGAATAAAGCCTATTCTCCATTGCTTTTGTTCAAATGCCTGTTGATCCAAAAATGGTTTCGGATCAAGTCAGATCCTGAGCTTGAAAGCCAGATCAATGACCGCAATTCTTTCCAGACATTTTTAGGATTGTCAGCCAGTGAAGCATCCCCGGATCATTCAACCTTTTCCAAATTTAGAAAAAGGCTGACAAAGGGGAAGTTTGAGGTCATAGTGGGGGATATTCTGAATCAGTTTTCAGATAAGGGTCTTACCATTATTATGGTCTTAAAGAGCACACATCAGTTGATGCAAAGCCGAGCTGTGATTATGTAGCCAAACACAAAGAGACAATTGAAACGTATCTAAAAAATCCATAGAGAATTAATAGCATGAAAAACGAAATAGAAAATTCAAAAGGACAATTTTTAGTCTATAAAGCAGAAGATGGCACTGTTAAAATAGATGTGAGATTGTCCGATGAAACAGTCTGGCTGACACAGAAGCTTATGGCAGAGCTTTTTCAAACCACAAAGCAAAATATAAGTCTACATGTAAACAATATTTATAAAGAACAAGAGTTGTTTCCAAAAGCAACTGTTAAGGAATACTTGACAGTTCGAAAAGAAGGAGGCCGTGAGGTAAAAAGGCTTCTTGATTATTATAATCTGGATATGATTATTTCAGTTGGATACCGGATAAAAAGTCATATTGCCACCCGTTTTCGCATCTGGGCAACTGAAAGGTTGAAAGAATATATTGTAAAAAGGTTTACCTTAGATGATGAGAGATTAAAAAATCCGGATCTTCCTTTTGATTACTTTGAAGAACTTACTCGCCGCATTCAGGATATCAGGACGTCAGAACGGCGATTTTATCAAAAAATTACAGATATATATGCAACTAGTGTTGATTATGATCCTACT
>NZ_JAIOSW010000382.1 GCF_021107415.1 Desulfobacula sp. | reverse complement strand
AGATATATTGCCAATGGTCATACTATTTTTAATGTTATCAATGCCATGGTGTTCCTGATTTTTCTTCCCAAACTTGTTCAACTGACAATTTTGATATCTCCTAAACCTGATAAGAGACAAGAAAGATACAGGTTGCCGGAATTTGATTCAGGGTTCATTGATTCACCCATCGGTGCCCTTGCCAAGGTTAAGGGTGAGATCATAAACAATATAGAATTTGTTCATATGAATTTAAAGAAGATATCAACATGTCTTATGATAAGGGATGATGACATTCTTGGAGAAAGAGAGGCCGTAGAAGACCATCTGGATGATTATCAAAAAGTCATTATCAAATATTTGACAACAATTTATCAGGGAGAGGTGAACGAACCAGAGGCCAAAGAAATATCAGAAATGATGCGAATTACCAATAATATAGAAAGATTGGGTGATTCCATGGAAAATGTGTCAAAAATACTTGAAAGAATATATGACAATAATTTTGACTTCAGTGAAAAAGCCAAACAAGATCTGATAGCCATATCAGCCCAGGTGGATAATTTTTTGGGTTTGGTTGTCAAAGAAATGCACGATAAAACCCCGGGGTTTTATCAAAAAGCATTGGAAAATGAAGATTTGATTGACCAGATGCGTGAAGATATGAGATATCACCATATAGAAAGATTAAGACGAGGAGAATGTGTGGTTGATACCGGTGTCTTCTTTATTGCCCTTGTCTCAAATTATGAAAAGATGGGAGACTACTGTTTTAACATTGCCACAGGTGTAAACAGAATTATTTAAAAATGATAGTATTTGATCTTGAGTGCCTGAATGGTCATACCTTCGAAGGCTGGTTCGAAGATAAAGAAGATCTGGAAAAACAGCAGGAACAGGGTATTTTAGCATGCCCCGTTTGTGAAACCACATCCGTTGTCCAGAAACTTCATCCCATTGCCATTAAAAAATCTTCCAGTAATATGACCCAGAGGGCCCTGCAGGCAAGTCAGGAAGCCATGGCTGAATTAACTGAAAAAGTGGCTGAATACGTTGAAAAGAATTTTGAAAATGTGGGATCTGACTTTACAAAACAAGCCTTGAAAATGCACTATGGCGCCGAAGATTACAGAAATATCAAAGGTACCACAACAAAAGAAGAAGATAAGGTTCTTGCCAAAGAAGGTGTGCCCGTGTTTAAGGTTCCGGTTATTAAAAACCCAAAAGATGATTTGAATTAAGCACAGGCTTTTTCAATGAAATCAATTATAAATTTAATCTGTTTTTGTATTGGTTGCTACACCCTTATTCTGGTGGCACTCTATTTTTTTCAGGAGAAACTTATGTTTTTCCCCGGCCCAACCCCTTTTGGGAACTGTCCTGAAATGGAAAAGCACAATGCCGGGGCTGAAACATCTGAAGATATCCGGTACTATTTCCAGGCTAAACCCGAGCCTGACAGCTGGATTCTTATATTTCACGGGAATGCGGGCAATGCATGTGACAGAACCTATTTTCTGGATCTTTTAAACGGCTTTAATTCCAATCTGGTGGTATTTGAGTATCCGGGGTTTGGCAGGGATTCCAATGCGCCAAAGGAATCTTTGATTCTAAAACAGGCCCATGAGCTGGTTCTTCATATAAAGACAAGAAACCATGAGGGTCTGCCCATCTATCTTATGGGGGAATCACTGGGGACCGGCGTAGCAACCTGGATAGCAACCCGGACAGATATCAGTGGTTTGATTCTTTTTTCTTCTTATACTTCCTTAGCGCTGGTTGCACAGCACCATTACCCCTGGGCTCCTGTAAAGTATTTAATGAAACATAAATTTCAGGCTGAAATCTGGGCGAGTCAAACCAAGACACCGGCCATCCTTTTTCACGGCATCAATGATGACATCATTCCTGTTCATTTTGCCCGACAGCAGTATTTAAATTTCAAAGGTGAAAAAAAACTGGTTGAGCTTCCAAACTGCGGACACAATGATATTATTGATATGGGTGAAAAAATTATCCAAAAAGAAATTCACGATTTTATATCAAAGACATCCTCCTGATATGGTATCCATTGCAGAATTATTAAAGGATTGTTTTATAAAGCATAACCAAAAAACAGCCATATCTTTTTTAAGGGGTGATAAATTAGAGACCCGAATGTCTTTTCAGGACCTGGATTTAAATTCAAACAGAATGGCTAACCTGTTTTTAAGAAAAGGGGTTAAAAAATCAGACAATGTTGTTCTTCTCCTTGATAAATCCCTGGTTTTTATTGTTGCCTATATTGCCCTTCAAAAAATAGGAGCAGTATGTGTACCCCTGAATCCGGGATTTAAAAAATTTGAATTAACCTATCTGTTAAATGATGCTACACCGTCGCTTACGATCATAAACCCGGAACAGGTCGGAATGATCAAACAAATTGATTCCAACTTAACCTGTATGGAGGTTGATACTAAAATCCTTTTTCAGGAGATGACCTTCTTAAAATCCTGTTCCGATGATCTGGAAAAAGTAAGCCTATATCCTGATGATCCCGGACTTATCATTTATACATCAGGAACAACCGGTGATCCCAAAGGTGCTGTCCTGACCCAGAAAAATCTGGTTAATGATGCAAAAAATATTATTAAACTATGGGAAATTTCAGATTCTGATACCTTATGCCATGCCCTGCCTCTTTTTCATATTCACGGGTTATGTTTTGCCCTTCACACGGCCTTGATTTCCGGTTCACATGTGGTGCTGCTTGATAAATTTACCCCGAAAACCGTGATTGATCTTTTAAAAAAAAGCAAGGGAGATCTGGCATGTTCCTTATTTATGGGAGTTCCGGCCATGTATTCAAAGCTCGTTGACACTTTTCAAGATCAGGCCCTTTGTTTTGATCACATGAGGCTGTGGACATCAGGATCAGCACCCCTGCAGGTTAAGGATTTTCAAAGAATCAAACAAACATTTGGCAAAGAGCCTGTGGAGCGGGAAGGCATGTCGGAAACCGGCATGAATTTTTCCAATCCCCTGCATGGTGAAAAAAAACCAGGGTCCATCGGGCTTTCTTTTCCCGGCCTTAAGGTGAAAATCGTTGATCCTGATACTTTTTTGGATGTAGAACCCGGTCAGATCGGTGAGTTCTGGCTCAAATCAGATTCCATTACACCCGGTTACTGGAAAAAACCCGAAAAAACTGCTAAAGCCTTTGAACAGGGCTGGTTTAAAACTGGTGATCTGGGGAAAAAAGATGGGGACGGATATTATTATCTTACCGACCGATTAAAGAACATTATCATCACAGGAGGTGAAAATGTTTCCCCCAATGAGATTGAGGCCGTAATCAACCGACTTGATGCGGTTATTGAATCATCGGTTGTCGGTATTTTTGATGAAAAATGGGGAGAAAAAATTGTGGCGGCTGTGGTTAAAACTCCAGGTTCTAAAGATATATCCGGTGCAGTCAAGGCCATTTGCAAAGAGCATCTCCATGACTGGAAATGTCCAAAGGAAATCATTTTCATTGAAAAGCTGCCCAGAAATACCATGGGCAAAATCTTAAAAGAAAATCTTAAAAACTTATTTTGATCAAAACTATAAAAAAACAATGGTTTCTATGCGGACTGGTGCTGATTTTTTTGGCAGTGATTTTTGATAAAACAGGCTGGATTGCTCTTGCAGGAATTCATTTAAAGAATCATAGCGGATCAAGCGTCATGATTTTTTTCATATTTATATTATCGGGCATGATCATAGATATTGACCAGATGAAATCAGGCATAAGGGATGTTAAATCAACCCTTGCGGCTTTATTGATGATTATTGTCATCTCCCCTTTTGTTGCCGCAGCCATGAGTTTCTTGTCCCTGGAAACCGGTATCATCCTTGGCCTTTTTATCGTTGCAGTGATGCCGACAACCATTTCAAGCGGCGTGGTGATGACGGGAAATGCCGGTGGGAACATGGCCCACGCACTCTTTGTCACTATTGTTTCCAATTGTATTGCCATTATTTCCATTCCATTTATGCTGTCCATTCTTCTGCTTTTGCAGCAACAGGATAAAGTGCTGTCCATTGATCAAAAAGCAATTATTGTAAAATTGTTGATCCTGGTACTTCTACCCTTGCTCACCGGCATGTTTTTAAAGCAGATGGTTTTTAATATCACGGCAAACCAAAAAAAAATAATGGGAATTATCAACCAATGCTGTGTGATCTGTATTGTTTTTATGTCATTGTCCGGTGTCAAGGAGATTCTCATATCCAAAAGCAGCAGTTTTTTCTTAATAGTTCCCCTGGTCATTATTTTTCATCTGTGTCTTTTGGGATTTTCCTGCCTGGTTTCCCGGTTTCTCAACATCGGCAAAGGCAAACGCGAAAGTGTGATTTTCATGGGATCACAAAAAACCCTGCCCCTTTCTGTCATGCTGCAGATGACCTATTTTCCTGAATATGGGACAGCTCTCCTTGTCTGTGTCGTGCATCATATTACTCATCTTATGATTGATGGTTATCTTGCAGTAAAGCTCAAATAGGCTGAAGAAAGGAATCAGGCTTGACGGCTGGGCAACAAAAATCCCTGCTCAATCAGTTTGCGGATCAATTGGCAGAGGGTGGGGGTAATTTGCTCAGGATCTGCTTCCAGGGAAGCGATCATGTCCGAGATAAGATCCTTCACTGGTTTTTGGCCGTCGCATTTGATGAGCAGATTCGCGATTAATGGGTCTGAATTTCCCTTGTAGACAAATCCCTTTGATAGAGAGATGAAGGACGCCGTTGCTTTCCAGCCCTGTTCGCCAGGTTTAAAGTGCTGCTCCAGGCGGATATCCGGCGAGTAATGCAGACGGCTGTTCAAAAGATCATTGTCGTTTCGCACGGTTTGGAGAAAGTCCCACAGCTCAAAGCCGAGTGCAATGGACTCCCAGCATGGACTGATTAGCTTTTCCGGACTTTCATCGGCGCGGAACCAGTTTGCTTTGCCTTCTGATTTACGCATGGTGATCAAACCTGCGCCAATGGATTCTATGCCAAGTTTTTCATAGTAGGCCATCCATTTCCGGAACCGTTCAGCAAACTGTGTTTCCTGGTCAAAAAGCTCTGTATGTTTAATCCAGGTTGAGGCATAGGTTGCTGCTGTCAGAGATTCCGAACGCATCACCCATGCATCACAACCGGTTCCCTCAAACCAGTTCTCCAGCCTTTTTTGCCAGTCCTTGCCGCTGGTTTCTACCCAGTTGCATAAAATCTGGCAAAATCCGCCTTCATGAAGAAACCTTGGAACATCCTGAACGATCTTGCGAGTGACAGAGTCGGCTTCCATGCCTCCATCCCGGTAAATGAAACGTGTTTCCGGTGAAATGACAAAGGGTGGATTGCTGATAACCAAGTCGAATTTTTGGTCGGTAACCGGTTCAAAAAAGCTGCCTTGCAAGCATTCTATGTTGGAGACAGCATTCAGCTTTGCATTAAATTGCGCCAGTTGCACGGCACGGGGATTGATGTCCACGGCAACGGTGTGATCGCTGTGCGGTGCAGCTAGAAAGGCATGGACGCCGCAGCCGGCTCCAAGATCAAGGGTTCGGCGCGACTGCCTGCGGATCGTCAAATTCGACAAGGTAATCGTGCTGCTGCCAATACCCATGACATAGTTTTCCCGCAAGGGCGTCTGCATGATGGAGGACAAGTCAAAGGCTACAATAAGGTTCTGGAACGGCAGCAGTTTTACGGCTGCAACAACCTCATTAGCCCGATAATGCACCAGCCCTGCCTGTTCCCAGGACGTAACCGTCATCGGCTTGATTGCCTTCTCCAAAAGGCTTCTCTCCACCGGCATTTCCATAAGAAAAAGACGGATAAGGATATGGAGAGGAGAACCGGTACTGGTTCTTTCAAGCAGCAGGGGGTGATCGTTGCCTTTAATTGCCTGAAGGTCGTTGATGCCTATGGTGTCAAGTACACTGGAATCCATATAGCCGGTGCGGGTAAGCAAATCACGTAAGTGACGAAAATCGGCTTGGTCCTGAAAATCAAATAATCGAGAGGTGCTTGCAGAGTGGTTCATCATCAATTCCTTTATATTTTTATTCAATCAGGCCATAGAGGAGTCTGATCTCCTCTTCCCAGATGGATTGATCCGGTGTTTCAAGAACCATGGGAATATGGTCGAAGCGCGGGTCGTTCATGATGAATTTGAAAGGCTCAATCCCCAGGGATCCTTTTCCGATGCTCTCGTGTCTGTCTACCCGGCTTCCGAAAGGTTTTTTCGAATCGTTCAGGTGCATGGCTTTCAGGCAGCTGATACCCACGAGATTGTCAAACTCCTGGAGGGTGTTTTCAAAAGCCTTCGCTGTCTTGATATCGTACCCGGCAGAATAGATATGACAGGTGTCCAGGCAGATCCCTATGCGGCTCTTGTCCTGAACATTCCCAATGATCCTGGCCAGGTGTTCGAATCGATGTCCCATATTGGTTCCCTGGCCGGCAGTGTTTTCAATGACCGCCGTGATGCCGGCTGTCTGATCCAGGGCCAGGTTGATGGATTCGGCGATCCGTTCCAGGCAGTTATCGGTATCCATTTTGTTCAGATGACTTCCCGGATGAAAATTCAGGTATCGAAGTCCCAGTTGCTCACAACGCTGCATCTCCTCAAGGAAGGCGATCCTTGATTTTTCGAGGGCCTTTTCTTCCGGGTGCCCGAGATTGATCAGATAGCCGTCATGGGGGAGAATGTGCTTGGGATTGTAACCGGCATTCTTGCAGTTTTCTTTGAATTGGGTAATATTTTTATTAGTCAGAGGTTTTGACATCCACCGTCTCTGGTTCCTGGTGAACATGGCAAAGGCCTTTGCGCCAATACTTTCTGCGTTTTGCGGGGCTTTTTCTACACCTCCGCTGATACTGACATGGGCTCCGATATACTTCATTTTTTTCCTTTTTCTATCATTTATTTGAATTAATAAATAATTATAAATTCCTATGGTTAGACATTAACCAATCAAGGTATTCAATAATACATCCAGCTAAATAGAATGGAAGATTCAATAATATAAAATTTTTCCCGTTTAAGGTTTTAATTAGATTAACTTCTAATTTACCAGAATATATTCTCACTGCATAATCGTGTGATGTACGGTCAATAAACTGATATAATGAACGAAGTCTACCCGTTGCACCGGTTTTGACTTCAATGGGTATTATCAGATTTTTAAATTGTATGAGAAAATCAATTTCAGCACTTGACTGTTTTTTATCCCTGCTCCAGAAATGAAGTTTATACAGCGGAGATGTATCATAAGTTAAAAGTTCCTGACCTACAATGTGCTCTGCTATCCTACCCTGGTAAACAGAATCAATATTTTTTGTTCCAAACAGATCTTTTTGAAACCCGGCAAAATAATTTAACATACCTGTATCGAGAACCTGAAGTCTTGGAGATTTTTTGATGTTTGGCAGCAGTGGGGGTTCAACAGAGGATGAGGGATATAAAAGATAAATCAACATTGCTTTTTCTAACAATTTTAGCGCTTCGCCCATTTCCCTTGACTTGTAGTTGGAATTTCCAAAGCCTTGAAATTTTATTCTACTCCCAGCTTCATAAAATGCATTTGAGATCGCATACCTTATGACTTGTGCCATTGAATGATTTCGTGCATATTTTTCAACATCATCAAGATATGAAACAATTAAGCCGTCAAATAAATTGTTCAATGCAAGGATATCTTGTTTTTCTGAATATTTCTGGACAATTTCCGGCATCCCACCGATGATTGAGTAAATATGAAAAAACTTCATTAATTTTTCATGTGCAAAATCAGGAACCGGCATTGTATTGT
>NZ_JAIOSW010000164.1 GCF_021107415.1 Desulfobacula sp. | reverse complement strand
TGCATTCATTGAGCTTGAAGAGGGTGTTGAAGGACTCATTCACGTGTCTGAAATGTCCTGGACAAGGAAGATTCGGCATCCATCCCAGCGGGTAACGGTTGGTGAACAACTCGAAGCGGTTGTACTGGACCTGAAGCCGGATCACAGAAGAATTTCCCTGGGGATTAAACAGACTGTAGATAATCCATGGGAAGTTATTTCTCAGAAATATCCGGTGGGTACCATTATTGAGGGTAGAATTAAAAATATCACTGAATTTGGTCTTTTTATCGGAATTGATGATGATATTGACGGTCTGGTCCATATTTCAGATATTTCCTGGACAAAGAGAATCAAACATCCGTCTGAGGTATATAAGAAAAATGAAACTATCCAGGCAGTTGTTCTTGATATCGACAAATCCAATGAAAGATTTTCTCTGGGTATCAAGCAGACCCAGGCAGATCCATGGGAATCAGTGGCCCTGCGCTATGAAGTCGGTAAAGAGATATCCGGTGTTATCACTAATCTGACTGACTTTGGTGTATTTATCGAACTTGAAGAGGGTATTGAAGGTCTTGTTCATGTATCTGAAATCAGCAAAGAGAATGTCAAAAGTCCAAAAGATCATTACAAAATCGGTGAAACAATTACGTCTAAAGTAATGAACATCAACAGTGATGAAAGACGTATCGGCCTTTCAATTAAACGCCTTGAAGAAGACGATGATGATAAATATCTTGAAGAGTTTGCTAAAAACATGAAACCAGCCACATCCTCTTTTGGTGAAATTCTGAGAACCAATATTCAGGAGCAAATTGAAGCAAATAAAGTTCAGGATGTACAAAATCAGGACAGTGAAGAAACTGATCAACCCGACATTGATAAATCGGGAGATGAAGAACCTAAAAAAACTGAAAAAGAATAACACAAACTCGAACCTGTTGTTATCGAGTGCTAAATAGTGTATAAAGGCCGGACAACCTTAAAGTTGATCCGGCCTTTATTTTTAACCGATTATTAGGACTTTGATATGTTTGCCCGAAGACATCCATTCTTATTTTTCTTAATGATTATTTCATTCTGTTTCACTATTACATTCATAGGATTTCTTGTTTTTGTATCATTTGGTTCAAAAATGCTGAACACTCAATTTGCCAGGCAGTACACTTCATCCAGCGGCAATATCGGTATTGTAGAAATCAATGGAATGATATTGTCTTCAAAAAAAATTATTCGCAACATTAAGGTCTTTAAGGATAATAATGATATTAAAGCCATAATTTTAAGAATCGACTCGCCTGGCGGGGGAATTGGACCTTCCCAGGAAATCTATCGTGAAATCATGAAAATCAAAGCCGATAAAAAAATAATCACCTCCATGGGATCGGTTGCTGCCTCGGGTGGATACTATATTGCTTCTGCAACTGATGGAATAGTTGCCAATCCCGGAACCCTCACCGGGAGTATTGGGGTGATTATGGAATATGTCAATATTATGGAAATTGCTAAAAAAATCGGTATATCTCCTATTGTGATTAAAAGTGGTGAATTTAAAGATATGGGGTCTCCTTTAAGAGAACTTAAAGAATCGGAAAAGAAAATTTTTCAAGCACTGGTAGACGAGCTTCACCTTCAATTTGTTAATGACACTGCAACCGCAAGGGGTATGGATGTTCCGACAATGGCAACGCTTGCTGACGGGAGAGTTTATACTGGTCAAAAAGCTCTCAAGTTAAAATTGATTGACCGCCTGGGAAATCTGGATGATGCAGTCCAATGGGCAGGGGAAATGGCTAATATCAAAGGGGAATTAAAGCCTGTTTATCCCAAAGAAGATACAATTACTTTTTTCAAAAAACTTGCAGACACTTTATTCAAAGATATCAACATCTCCGGCACCGTAACGGATAATCTCAGGTATATCATCAATTAAAGAGACAACACTTGACGGAAATCCCGAAACAGGTCCGCCGTCAATAACCACATCAATGGTTTTTATGAAATAGTCATGAAGCAGTGATGGGTCTTCGAAAACTTGTCCATCTGGATGGGTGGCGCTGGTTGAAAGGATCGGGTGGCCAAGCCCATTAGCGATTGCCAAAGCAATCTCATTATCCGGGACCCTTATGCCGGCTGTTCTTCGCTTGGTCAGCATCATTTTTGGAACCAATTTTGAGCCGGTCAGAATAAATGTATAAGGTCCCGGCAATAGTCTTTTCATGTTTCTATATGCAAAGTTGGAAATTTTAGCATATTTGGAAATATTTTTTAAATCAGGACAGATAAAACTAAATGGTTTATTTTTATTACGTTGTTTTATGGCATAAATTTTTTCAATGGCTTTTTTATTCATAATATCACATCCGATACCATAAAATGTATCAGTTGGATATGCCACAATCCCGCCTTTTTTGATAATATCTACTACCCTTGAAATTTGACGTTCCTGGGGATTTTGAGGATTGATCTTTAACAGCATGAGTTATTCTTTATCCCGTTTTCCTTTGATTCATTTCCAAATTAAATAAATTTATACACACTAAAATCAGCAAGAGTTAAACTATCGATAAAAACTATTTATGTCAATCAATATTCATCTTGCTAAAAAGCATGATTTTTAGTAAGAGTACGTGTTTATATACTGATTTGATTTTTAAATAAGGCTGATGGTTTAAACCTCTTTAGATTGCCGGCTTAATAGTATCAATAAACATTTTCCTTTCCGGAGGTTAACTTATGTCTAATATAGTATTTGGGGAAGGGCTGTCATTTGATGACGTCCTCTTGTTACCCGGCTATTCAGCCATCCTGCCCGATGAAGTTAAGACCCATACACGCTCGACCAAAGAGCTTGCGCTGAATATTCCCATTGTCTGTGCGGCCATGGATACGGTTACTGAAGCATTGACCGCCATCAGTATGGCAAGGGCAGGGGGATTGGGGTTCATCCATAGAAACTTAAGTATTGAAGAGCAGTCAATTGAAGTTGACCGGGTAAAAAAATCGGAAAGCGGAATGATTGTTGATCCCGTTATAGTCCATCCCGATGTTCCCATTTCAGAAGTTTTGAAAATTATGGCCAAATACAGGATCTCCGGTATTCCTGTGACTGAAGAGGATAAGCTTGTCGGTATTGTGACCAACAGGGACTTAAGATTTGAGACCCAGCTTGAAAAACCTACAAGAGAAGTGATGACCAGTGAAAACCTGGTGACTGTTCCGGAAAAATGTACCCTTGAAGAATCTAAAGTTATGCTTCACAAACATAGAATTGAAAAGCTTCTGGTGGTTGATAAAGCAGGTAAGCTCAAAGGGCTGATCACCATAAAAGATATTGAAAAAATAAAAAAATATCCTAATGCATGCAAAGACTCTTTAGGACGGTTAAGGGCAGGCGGTGCCATAGGGGTTGGTTCCGACATGATGCAAAGGGTTGAAGCCTTGTTAAAAGCAGGAGTGGATGCCCTTGTCATTGACACGTCCCACGGCCATTCAAAAAATGTAATTGATGCAATTAAAACTATAAAACACAGCTTCCCAGCCTGCCAGCTTATTGCCGGCAATGTAGCGACGGAAGCGGGTGCCAAAGCCTTGATAGATGCGGGAACTGATGCGGTAAAGATCGGTATTGGTCCGGGTTCCATTTGTACGACCCGTATTGTTGCAGGCGTGGGTGTGCCGCAATTGACGGCTATTCAGAACTGTAAAGAAATTTCAAAGTCAACCGGAGTTCCCATCATCGCCGATGGGGGTATCAAATTTTCCGGTGATATTTCCAAAGCCCTGGGAGCCGGTGCTGATTCGGTAATGCTGGGAAGTCTTCTGGCAGGTACAGAAGAAAGCCCGGGTGAAATGGTTATTTATCAGGGCCGTTCTTATAAGGCATACCGAGGGATGGGCTCTGTTGAAGCCATGAGAAAGGGCAGTTCAGATCGGTACTACCAGAAAGATACAGGTCAAGACGAAGAACTTGTTCCTGAAGGTATTGTCGGCAGAATCCCCTATAGAGGAACAGTCAGAGAAAATATTGTACAGATGATTGGCGGACTCAAGGCCGGTATGGGATACCTGGGAGCGGCTACAATTGATGAACTTCATGAAAAGGCAAGATTTGTTAAGATCAGTTCAGCAGGGCTTAAGGAAAGCCATGTACATGATGTTATCATTACCAAAGAGGCGCCGAATTACAGGGTTGAAAGCAGTTAAACGAGAATGACTAAATCACAATTTTATCACCTTCATCTTCATACAGAGTATTCACTTCTTGATGGCGCCATAAGGCTGGACTCCTTATTTAAAAAATGCCATGAATATGGAATGGACGCCGTATCCATGACGGATCACGGCACCATGTTCGGTGTTGCAGCATTTTATGAAAAAGCCAGGAAAGAATCCGTCAAACCGATTATTGGGTGCGAAGTCTATGTGGCCCCCAGAACTTTGAATGACAGAACCCAGTTGGATCACAAGGGATTGACCCATTTGGTTCTTCTGGCAAAAGACCGTGAAGGATATACCAATCTTTGCAAACTAGTATCCATTGCACAACTCAAAGGGTTCTATTATAAGCCAAGAATTGACAAGGAATTACTTGTTAACCATTCAAAAGGATTGATCGGCCTTTCTGCCTGCCTTAAAGGGGACATTCCCCAAAATATTATCCAGAACAGGATGGATGCTGCAGATGATGCAGCCAAATTTTATCTGAATACTTTTGAAGAGGGAAATTTTTTTCTGGAGGTCCAGGAAAATGGAATGAAAATTCAGCATAAGGTCAATGAAGGACTTCTTGATATCAGTGGGCGGCTGTCTATTCCCATGGTGGCCACCAATGACTGTCACTATCTTTCCAAGGGTGATGATAAAGCTCATGAAATACTGCTTTGCATTCAGACAGGAGACACTGTTACCAATCAAAACAGATTTAAATTTGATTCTGACCAGCTTTATTTTAAATCTCAGCAGGAGATGATCGAAACGCTTGGTCATTATCCGGGAGCCATTGAGAACACAAGACAAGTGATGTCTAAATGCAATGTTGAATTTGATGACAAGACCTATCACTTCCCGCGATATGCCACATCCAAAGAAGAATCTGAGGATGAGATTTTTAAGAAAAAAGCCATGGAAGGGTTTGAAAAAAAGCTTAAGATCATCAAAACTTCAAATCCAGATATTGACGAGCAGGTTTACCGGGATCGAATTGAGTATGAGATCGGTGTGATCCTTGGTATGGGATTTCCCGGATATTTTTTAATTGTTGCTGATTTTATAGAATACTCAAAAAAGATCAATGTACCTGTGGGGCCTGGAAGGGGATCTGCTGCTGGCTCCATGGTGGCCTATGCAATGGATATTACAGCCCTTGATCCCATAGAGCATGGACTGATCTTTGAAAGATTTTTAAATCCTTCCCGTATGAGCATGCCGGATATTGATGTGGATTTTTGTATCGAAGGACGGGATCAGGTTTATAAATATGTCATTGACCGGTATGGCGGTCCTGAGTATGTCTGCCAGATTATAACCTTTGGAAAGCTGAAGGCCAAAGCTGTCATCAGGGATGTGGGCAGGGCTATCGGGGTTCTTTTATCCGAAGTGGATGAAATTGCTAAAATGATCCCGGATAATGCCAAGAACCTGACAAAGGCCATTGAAGAAGTCCCAAAAATTCGGGAAAAATGTGCTGAGTCCGAAGAAAAAATCCAGATGCTGGAAGTATCTCTTCTTTTGGAAGGGTTGCCAAGACATGCCTCCACCCATGCAGCCGGCGTTGTGGTTTCTGATAAACCTTTGAACGAATATCTGCCACTGTATAAAGGTAAAGAGGGTGAAACCGTGACCCAGTTTGACATGAATTATGTTGAAAAGCTGGGGTTGGTTAAATTTGATTTTCTAGGGTTAAGAAACCTTACTGTTATAAAAAATTGTATCGATCTGATTAAAAAACAGGGGAAAACACCACCGGATCTTTTAAATCTTGATTACACTGATGCCAAAACCTTTGAGTTGTTGCAAAGAGCCGACACCACAGGTGTATTCCAGCTTGAAAGTTCCGGCATGAAGGATCTGATTTCAAGACTTAAACCGGCAAGCTTTTCAGATATTGTCGCTCTGGTGGCCCTTTATCGCCCGGGTCCTTTGGACAGTGGTATGGCAACTACCTATGTTGAGAGAAAACATGGGCATGAAGACGTGGTCTACCTTTTTAATGAACTTGAACCGGTATTAAAAGAAACCTATGGGGTGATTCTTTACCAGGAACAGGTTATGAAAATAGCTGCTGTGATTGCCAATTATTCAATGGCAGATGCAGACGGACTTCGAAAAGCCATGGGGAAAAAGATAGTTTCCATGATGGAAGAGCATCGAGCGCTGTTCCTGAAAGGGGCTAAAGAAAATAACCATGATCTTAAAAAGGCTGCAGAACTTTTTGATTTGATGGAAAAATTTGGTGGATACGGCTTTAATAAGTCCCATAGTGCGGCCTATGCCCTCATCGCTTATCAAACGGCTTATTTAAAGGCCAATTTTGCCCTTGAGTTTATTGCGGCCTTAATGACCAGTGAGAGAAATAATTCTGATGCTGTTATCAAATACATGGATGAGTGCCGAAGACATGATATTAAAGTTTTACCGCCGGATGTAAATAAAAGTGACGCCCATTTTATCGTGTCTGACGGATGCATTAGATTTGGTCTTGCTGCAGTAAAAAACATAGGTGATGCAGCCATTGAGTCCATTGTTGAATCAAGAAGCAAAGAAGGTGAATACGAAAGCAT
>NZ_JAIOSW010000395.1 GCF_021107415.1 Desulfobacula sp. | reverse complement strand
GCTGTTTTTATCGGTATTCTTCTTGTTATCCCGGATTTTAATTTTTCAAATAATATCACTAAAGGGGGATTTTTCGGAATTATTTCAGGTTTTACCTTTGCAATTTTAGCCCTTGTAAACAGGAGAAATGCAAGACTCTGTGATTCCATTGCCGTTGCCTTTTATCAAAACCTTTTTGCTGCCGTGTTTTTAGTTTTACCAATCCTGACCCTGCAGATTGCCCCCCCGCAACTTTGGGATCTTCCCAATCTCATCTTTTTGGGGGTTGTTTGCACAGCCCTTGCCCATACTTTGTTTATAAAATCATTAATCTTTATAAGAGCACAAACCGCAGCAGTCATAGCAGGACTTGAGCCGGTTTACGGAATCATTCTTGCTTTTTTCATGCTCAATGAAATACCAGAGATAAGAACTCTTATCGGAGGGATGATCATCATTGGTACCACTATTTTTGCAGGAGGACGGTCAAGGAGGGGATAACCCCACTCCCTTTGTCTTTGCTGTTATTTCCTGTTTCACTTCCCGCGCAGGATTGAATTAATCACTCCATGGGAAAAAGGTTGGGATATCTTTTTTTTACCGGTTAAAGGGGGTTTTTCCAGAGGGCTGTGGGAAGATCCACTGAAGATTGTAATATCCTGGTTGCCAAATTCGATCTGATATCTGGGTCTGATCCCTTTTCCAGTGGTACTGAAACAGACCCTGGCATCTGTATCATCTCCCATATTTGCAATTAATTTTTTCAAAAAAACAGGCGTCAGTTGCCCCACACGTTCTTCATCCCATACGATAGCAATTTTTGTTCCTTTTTTCCCGCTTTTGTTAGCTGGTCTTTTTTTAGGTTTCAGTTTTTCGATACTGATTGACAATGCCTTTAACTTTAAACCCAAATTTTTTACAGACCGTTCCTGGATCTCGCCTTCGGCCTGAGGCCTCAGTATATCCACTTGGGTATATGCCTCCTGGTAACAAACCTGTGAGGTTTCACGATCCTTTTGGTCGATTAATAGATTGATATTTTCGCACTGCCGGTTTATTGCCTGTCTGGATTCTCGAAATTTGTCGGGTTCCATCTCTCCTCCTTATCTTAAAAATTGATATATTTATAAAACGTACACCGAGTGGACACAGAATTCAAGGGGCTATCAAAATGAAACCAAAATTTTCTTAAAAAATAGTTGTTTTTTGTCAAAAGACGTATGGAAAAATATTAATTTAAGATCGGCCTTGAATAGTTTTGACCCTCCCCACAAGGCCGTTTTCCAAGCGGACCTTGATCCCATGAGGATGTGTAGCGGATTTTGTCAGAATATCCTGAACTATTCCTTTGGTAAGCTTTCCGGTTCTCTGGTCTTTCTTTAATACAATGAAAACCTCTGAATGATCAGGGAGAGAGAACATGTAAAATAAAAAATTGTTATAGATATTTAATCTATGTGTTTATTGTTTTTTTCATCCAGTACTTCACGAATTGAAAGAAGTAGATTCTGACTGCTGATAGGTTTTTGAATATATTTTTTAATACCAAGTATTAACGCTTTCAGTTCAGAGATATTTTCACTATATCCCGTACAAAGAATAATGGGCAAATCATCTCGGATATTTAAAATCCTTTTTGAAAGTTCATCGCCTGCCATTTGAGGCATGGTCATGTCAGTAATAATGAGATCAAATTGAAATGGATTATTTTCAAATTCTTTAAAGGCATGTGCACCATTTGAAAAAGTGCTCACTTTATACCCGTAATCTTTTAACAGCTCCTTGGTTGATAAAAGGATGCTCTCATCATCATCAACGACCATAATCCTTTCCGTGCCGCAGGCTATGGGCTTTGAGTTATTCGTCAACTCCTTGGAAATTGCTTTTTTATCTGATATAGGAAAAAAGATATGAAATGTTGATCCCTTTCCGAGAATACTATGGACTTTCACATACCCCCCATGCTCTTTAACAATCCCATAAACCAATGCCAAGCCCAAGCCGTTACCTTCTCCAACTTTTTTAGTAGTAAAATATGGATTGAATATTTCTCTTAGGATTTCTTCATCCATACCGTGACCTGTGTCACTGACTTCCAGCTTAAGATATTTACCGGACAATATATTGAGGTCAAAGATATTGTCTTGATCTGAAATTTGTGTTTCTTTCAATTCAATGGATAATATTCCCCCGCTATCACCACGCATTGCATGATAAGCGTTTATACACAGGTTCATAATGACTTGATGAATCTGTGTGCCGTCTGCCAGAATGGTTGCATCAGAAAGGATATTCTTCCTGATTTCTATGGTCGCCGGGATTGAGGATCGCAGTAACTTAAGTGCCTCTTTCACCACAATTGAAATATTCAGTAAATGTTTTTCGGGTTTCGTCTGTCTGCTGAAAGCAAGTATTTGCTGAATCAGCTCGGCAGCCCTTTTAGCTCCTTTTATAATCTGACCGATATGACCCTTTGCTTTTACAGGATTTTCAATATTTCTTTTTGCCAATTCAGAATATCCAAAAATACCGGAAAGGATATTATTGAAATCATGGGCAACACCTCCGGCCAAAGTCCCAATAGCTTCCATTTTGCGCGACTGAAAAAGTTCGATTTCAAGTTTTTCCTTTTCCATACGTTCGGTGATATCTACAAGAGATCCTTCGTAATAAAGGAATTCACCCTCTACGTCGCGGATAGCTCTCACAGTCTGCGTCCCCCAGAACATACTGCCGTCTTTACGTAGAAACCGTATTTCAGTTCCACTTATATAACCCTTCTCTTGTATAATATCATTTGTTTTATGATAATCTGCAGGATTTACGTGGCATTGTTTTGCAATGTCAGTAATTGTCGAGATTAAATCTTCTGGCGAATCATAGCCGAACATATGAGCCATGGAATGATTAACGCTAATAAAACTATCTTCCTGTGTTATTTGAAATAACCCCTCAATAGCTCTCTCAAATATGTTGCGATATTTTTCCTCGGATTTTTCAAGTGTTTTGTTTGCTTGCCGCACATTGTTTACCATGGCCTGCATAGCGGTAAGCAACGTTCCTGTTTCGTCCATGGAAGTGATCTCAAATTGGATGTCTAAGTTTCCTTCGGATACTTTTTTAGCCACATCTACAGCAAGGTTCAGATTTGTGATAATCCTACGAATAAAGAGCACAGCAATAAAAAATGATAAGATAATAACCGCTATCGTTCCCATCATAATCGCACGTATTTTATCCCTGCTTTTTTTAGTAATTATTTTTTCTTTGTCCAGCAAATCTGATTGGATTTTATTGAGCTTGTCTAACGAAATAATGACTTGTAATCTTCCAATCGGATCGCCTTGGTCATCGAAAGGGTGAGAATAGACCAGTTGATTGTCTATAATTTCAAAAATTGGAATGTCGTGCTTGATGTCCAGTAGCATCTCATCCGGAATCGGCTGTCCTATCAATTTGGGGGCTTGCAGATCGCTATGTGGTGTTCCATCCGCTAAAACCCTTTCATCCGTATCGACAAAATATGCACTCTGGATGGCAGCATACTGCATTAATTGAGATAAAATGATCGTCAATTCGGCGGGTTCAGGCCCCAACAGGGGATTAAACGAAATTTCTTTAGTCAGCTCCATCAATTGAAAAATACTGTCCATATGTACTTGTTTCACAGCCATTGAAGAGGTTTTTGCTTCTTTACTCATGAAATCGATGACAATGGAAATTTGATTGTAGAAAAAAATAAATATTCCTATGTACATAAGAGTTAATAATAAAGGGCTGATTATAATTTTTTTAAAAATCGTCATGTTTGATTTCTACCGCTTTTCTAACGGTTGTACCCATGATTTGGGCGGGATCTCCTTCAAATTCACAAAAACCGGTGAAATGCATATGTTTCAGAGTGTTTTGCGCAGCAGGGTCGTCCTTCATCTTTAACAATATCTTTTTAAACTTATCATAGTCGAAACCCTCACGTACCAGAACAACCATTCGCGGCACATACGGAGATTCCGCAAGGACCCGAAAGAGTCCGTAATCAGAATTCTTGTCCAAAAAATTTTTCTGTATTCCACCAGCATGAGCGCGTTTGCCGGTTTTTACCTGAACTATCGTATTCACATCCTCTTTGGTAAAATAGTAAGCAATTTTTCCTGGAATGGGTTTACGTGAATATTGCAACTCCATCCCGGCATTTCTTAAAATATTACTGGGTAAATAATAAGAAGATGTCGAGTATTCCCTTTCAAATGCGATCACTTTTCCTTTTAATTCGGATAAGCTGTGAATAAGTGAGTCCTTTTTGACAAAAATGACGGAATTATAACGTTTTACCCCTCCTTTCATACCTATCAGGATAGGAACAGCACCAGCTTCATCCATTAATTTAATAGCTGTAGCCGGGGTGTTAAAGATAAAATCGAACTCTCCCGCCTTTAAATTATTGATTGCTATCTCTATGGTCTTGTATACAATTATTTTTCCTGTATTAATTTTATTTGACTTCAAATAATTAATTAATGGTGTGTATTTTTTTATTTCATAAGATGCGTTATCACTTAGATCCCCCATATTTAACTTATCTGAAGCTGATGTGGTATTGGGAATAAAGTTTACCGCGCAAAATATTGCGCAACAAACAAGGGTTAAAAAAGACCTATTTAATTGGTTCATAATAGCCTCCAATTATGAAAATATGAATTTTACTTAAAAAAACCTGAGTATGTACACCTGGAAAATATACAACATTTTTAAAACAAAATGTAGGTTTACTTTTTGTAATATCAATATTTTATATGATATTTAAACAACGCTCTACGAAAAATATTCTACTTTTAATGAAAACCCTACTGATTCGCATGCCGGTACATCTGAAATTTTTTCAATCTACTTGTGATTACCAGGACAGTAAATAAGTTTATACTTGACAGACACTGTTTGTATACAATAAGTATCTATAAAATATAGAAGGTGAATAATATGAAAACAGAATCATTAAAAATAAAGGTCTATAAGTCCCTTCGCCTTGATATAGTATCAGGGAAGCTGGCAGGTGGCACAAGAATCACTGAAACTGCCGTGGCTGACTCGCTCAATGTCAGCCGCACACCGGTAAGAGAAGCTTTGCAGAAGCTTTCCCAGGAAAGGCTGTTAATTTCAATTCCCAAAGCCGGGTATATGGTAGAAAATTTGTCAGATAATGAAATCCAGGACCTGTTCACCACTCGAATGGAAATTGAACAGATCGCCATTCAAAAAGCAATTAAATACATCACTGCGGAGGAATTAAAAAACCTGGATGACAACCTGGAACAGACAAAGGCATCCATCAAATCAGGGGAAAATTTTAAAATAACTGAACTTGATATCGAATTTCATTCCATTATTTATAAGGCTGCTAGAAACAAATCTCTTTTTAGAGTGTGCAAAAACTTAAGTGACTTAACCATAAAATACCGACACGGGTTAAATCTTGTTCCGAACTTATGGAATGAACTCCTTCAACAACATATACTGATTTATCAGGCCCTTATTTCCAAAGACAGGGAAAAGACGGCACAGGCTATTGCACTGCATGCCCGGCATGCCAAATCCCATCTAATGGATATTATGAAAAAAGTGCGGTCCGATACCTTTAGCCGGGAAGATTTTTATTAATCGACCTGGCATCCCCGATTTAATAAATCAGGGAATGCCATTTTAGAAAAGCCCTTAATACCTCCCTAAGATTCTTAAATTTTCCGATTTTTCCTGAAGTTTTTCCATGACAGGTGCAAATTCGGAAAGTTCAATATCGGCTTCAATATCTACATAGAACATATATTCCCAAGGTTTTCCAAGCATGGGGCGTGATTCAAGTTTGACCAGATTGATCTGATATTCTGAAAACACTTTCATCACTTCAAATAATGCACCGGGTTTATTGCCGGTGGAAAAAATAATAGATGTTTTATTCGCTTTTTTGTGACCTTTTATCTCTTTGGCAATTATAGCAAACCTTGTATAATTCCTTGGATTATCTTCAATGGACTTTTCTATGATATTCATATTAAAAATCTTTGCAGCCATGGTTGATCCGATAGCTGCAGCATGTTTGTCATCGGAATCCCTGATGTGTCTCACTGCACTGGATGTGGCTTTTACAGGGACCAATTCAATATCAGGATATTGATCCAGGTAATTTTTGCATTGAGAAAATGCCGGCGGTGGTGCAAGGATTTTTTTAATTTCATTCTTTGAAACATTTTCATGGGCAATTAACGCATGTTTAATCCTTATGGTAATCTCTCCGATAATTTTTAGATCATATTCCTGGAGCAAATCAAAATTCTCATGGATGGACCCGGAAAGAGAATTTTCCAACGGGATAATACCATATTGGCAGGTCCCGGTTTGCACGGCTTGGAAAATATCTTTAAATGTTTTCATGGGAACCGGTGTGATCTCTTCACCGAAAAATCCAAGGCTTGCCTTATGGCTGTAAGCACCGTATTCGCCAATAAAAGCGGCTGTTTTTGAATCTTCCGTTTTTGGATTGTTGATGATTTCTGATTTCCTCAAATAGTCGAAATCAAGTTGCTTACCCACAACCGGCGCAATCACGTAGATATCCCTGGTCAGTTGACCGAATTGTTCCGGATAAAGACTCTGGGGCCCGTCTGACAGTGCCTGGTCCGGGTTATTATGGACCTCAATCATAAGGGCATCCGCTCCTGCTGCCACTGCAGCTCTTGCCATGGGACTTACTTTTTCCCTCATACCTGTTGCATGACTTGGATCAATCATAATGGGCAGATGGGTTAATTTTTTCAAAACCGGAATAGCTGAAAGATCCAGTGTGTTTCTTGTATAGGGTTCAAAAGTTCTGATACCCCTTTCACAAAGAATGATATTGCTGTTTCCTTCCGCCATGATATATTCTGCAGACATCAGCCACTCCTGTATGGTGGAGGCAAGTCCTCTTTTCAACACAACCGGTTTACCCATGCGGCCCACACATTTTAAAAGCTCAAAATTCTGCATATTACGGGCACCAATCTGAACCACATCAATATATTTCATCATCAGATCCGCCTGGGAAACCGATGTGATTTCCGTGACCACACCAAGTCCTGTCTTATCCCTGACATCTGCCAGAATTCTAAGCCCTTCTTCTTCCAGGCCCTGAAAAGAATATGGCGAAGACCTGGGTTTATATGCCCCCCCACGAAAAAGAACCGCACCATATTTTTTCACTTCTTTTGCAATGGTCATGGCCTGGGTCTGGCTTTCAACGGCGCAAGGTCCTGCCACAATGACAACCCGGTCTTCCCCCACCACAACATTACCGATTTTTACCCTGGTATCTTCTGTTTTAAATTCACGACTGACAAGTTTATGGGATGTTTTTATCGGGACAGCATCAGCAACACCATCCATTTGTTTAAATTCATCCAGGCTTTTCCTGGTTTTGCCGATAATTCCGATTATATCTCTGCCTGCATCAGTGATTTCATGTGTGATACACCCTTCATCAGAAAGCATATTTTTAATTTTACCCTTCTGGTTCTGAGTAATTTTGCTTTCAAGTACAAGAATCATTTTCTCCCCCTGTTAAAATATATAAAAAATAAAAAAAGGCCCCGGAAAAATTTTCCCGGAGCCTGAAAATTAAAACGCCCCGGGTGGCTTGTATGTCCACCCGGAGCGTTATTTAATTAAAAAATATAACGTCACATCGGATGAACGCTCCTAAAAAAGAAAAAGAAACGTTCAAAATTAAAACTATTTATATATGCCATTTTATTCATTTTTCACCTAAAATATTTTGCACAACCTACAGATTATTTCAATTCATGTCAATATAAATAATTAGTCCTCCCCTTTTTCCTTAAAAAAGGAACACCCTCTTTATCTGTCAATAGAAACCTCAAACACACCGATCATGTCTCTTAGTTTTAAAGAAAGATCAGACAGATTCCGTGCGCTCTTTTTCATCTGGTTGCTGCGGGAGGTCATATCAACTGCCACACTATTCATCTTTGAAATATCACTGGAGATTTCAGAAGAGACTTGGGAACTCTGGGCAACATTCTCATTGACATCTCCAATACCAGTGGATGCCTGTTCTATATTTTGTGCCACCTCGGTTGCAGAAGCAGACTGCTCTTCAATGGCTGCGGCAATAGCAGCCACGATTTCAGTCACTTCTGAAATAACCTGCATAACCTGGTCTACATCCCTTACTGTATCATCTGTAGATTTTTGAATGCCTTTAATTTTATCTTTAATATCCAGGGTAGCCTCTGCTGTCTTGCTTGCAAGGCCCTTTATTTCACTTGCCACAACTGCAAATCCTTTTCCCGTCTCACCTGCCCTTGCCGCTTCAATGGTCGCATTCAAGGCCAGCAGATTGGTTTGTCCGGCAATATCAGTAATGACCTCTGTAACCTTATTAATATCCCGGGCAGAGGTGCCCAGCAATGTCACCCTTTGGGACGCTTTTTTCACTGTATGTGAAGCATTTTGGGTAACCCCTCTTGCTTTTTCACAATTGGAAGCTATCTCGCCCAGTGTCAGCTTCATCTGGCCTGCTGCACCGGTCACCGTCCCAAGGTTTGTGGAGGCCTGTTCACTGGCGGCGGCAACAGAATTCATACTTGAACTCATTTCTTCTGCCGCGGTTGCAACTGAGCTTGATCTTCCCGACAAATTTTCTGTATCCTCGGCCATCTGCTCTGAAATAGATAAAAGTTCTTCTGATGAAGCCGTCACAGTCTCGGAATTACTGCCGATATCCACGATGATATTATTCAACCGGGCAATAAAGGCATTAAACCATTTTGCAAGCTCCCCGATTTCATCTTTTGTATCAATATCAATTCGCCGGGTTAAATCACCTTCTCCCTGGGAAATGTCTTTTAATGCCCCCACAACCATCTTGATCGGTGTGATAATGATTCTTGTAAGAAAAAATGCAATCAGAACTCCAAAAATCACCGCACAAAGACTGACAATGGTTATAAAAACTGTTGATTTATTTATCTGGGCCTGCATCTGTGTGTGCTGTAAATCTTTTGATTCTAAACATATTTTTTGAATATTTGCTGCACTGGATTCCATTGCAATTTTGGCAGTCTGCTGGGTTTTCATTAAACCGGCATAACGCTTAAATGATGACAGGTAATTTTTAACCTCTTTCTGGATCCCATCCAGGGGTTTTGTTTTATCCTTATCATCGATATTCTCTATTACTCGTGCAATCACCTTATCTATGGACTCAATGTTCCGGGTAATTTTCTCAAAAATCTCATCATCCTCTGTGTGAATAAAATCTTTTTCCAAAATTCTTGTATTTAAAAGAATTTTTGCAATCTGATCCGCCCCTAAGGATAGTTCCATCATCTGTCCTGAAAAAATCTGAACATCCTCCACATAAAATTCAAGCTGCTCCTGCATTTCCTGCTGGAAAATAACAATGGACCTATTCAACTCTTTGATGGCTTTAATAAAAGCAATATTGTTGTCATCAGTTTTGCTGTCAAAAAAAAGATTGGCCTTGTCCATGCATTCCGTATGTTTTAAAAGGACTTGTTCAAGACTCTTTTTTGAAATATCTTGAACTAATAAGGGATTGACCTCATCTGCCGTCATTTTCAAATTTCTATGATGTCCTTTCCATTGTTCATATATTGAGATATTGCGAATATTGGACCCTGCCAATACCATCCTATATCCTTTTGCATTTAAAAATGCATCATTAATTTTAACGGCAAAACTGACTCTTTGCCTCATGCTTGAAATTTTTGTTTCGCTTTCATTTCTTAATTGATCATATTTCGCTTTTTGTTCATCTCGAATTTTAGCTGTTGTTTCAAGCGCCAGGCTGGCTTTATGATTCATGTCGCTCATAAGGGTGTCTTTTTCGCCGGCAAGAACCACATAATCTTTAAATGCATTATTATAAATATCTGATTTTTTAATGATATCATTTGCTTGTTTTTTTATATTCTTTGATTGGGCATCATCTAATATCTCCCTGGTTTGCTTTTTCAACGATGTAATTTCATCTTCTACGACACTAACTGCTTTGGGATCATTGGTAAGAATAAATTTTTTCTCATTTTGCCTGGCTTCTAATATGTGATTCACTAGAAATTGAAACTGATTTGCTGAATTCACTTTTTCAACTACCCGGGTTAGTCCAAGCCGCCCTGCAAACGCAAGAACAATCAATAAAATAAGAATAATAACGAATCCACTGATAATTTTTTTTGCAAGGCTAAAATTTTTTAGCATTTTCTCTCCTTATAATGCATGTTAGAATCACGCTTTTTTTAAAATGGTTCCCCTATGGATTGCAAGAGAAATGAAGTAAGGAAGACCTTTTTTAAATTTTATGTTTTCAATTTCAGTATAATTACCGTTCTTGTAGGGAGATAAAGGCTCAAAAGACTTCCTTTGTCGGATCTCTTTGGATCGACGATGGTAAAATGGACCTGGCCTTGTTCAAGCCTGCCTTTTCCGCCAAATCGGATTTCATCAGAATTGAGATCCACCCTGTATTCACCCGCAGGGGCAGCAAACATATAATCTGAGAAAGACTTTGAATGATGAAAATTAAAAACAAAGATTATTTTTTTTCTTTCGAAAGCAATGACCTTGTCATCTTCATGGATACATAAAAGATTTACATCAGGTGAAGAAAAAAGATCAGAGTCCTTTACAATAGCGATCATATTTTTATCAAATTCAAAAAGGCAGGAAAAATATAAATCCTTATCATATTTTAATGACCACTGACGTCTGGCATAGTGAAAGGAATAATTGTTTTTCTCGGTGGGAAAATCCACCCACTCAGGATGCCCGAACTCATTGCCCATAAAATTCAGATAACCTGAACCTGCCGTTGCAATGGTAATCAAACGAATCATCTTATGCAGGGCCACACCCCTGAGGGTTTCAATACTCTCATTATCCTTTTTCATGGAAGTATAGATATGGCTGCCCATGAGGTGCATGATAAGCGTTTTATCACCCACCAGTGCCTGGTCGTGGGATTCGGCATAGCTGATGGTCTTTTCTTCTTTTCTTTTTGTTGTCAGTTCGCGCCAGAGACTACCAAGGTGCCACTGCTCATCTTTAAATTCTTTTAACAGGCGTATCCAGAAATCAGCTATTCCCATGGCATACCGGTAATCAAACCCTGTCCCCCCTTTTAAAATAGGAGCGGCAAGTCCGGGGTATCCGCTGACATCTTCGGCAATGGTGGTGAAATCCGGGTTGATGTCATGAACAAGGCTGTTTGCAAGAAATAAATAAGATAAGGCATCCACATCAACATCACTCCCATAGTAATCATCATAGCTTGTAAATGCCCGCCCAAGTCCATGATCCTCAAACAGCATGCTGGTAATACCGTCAAACCTGCACCCGTCAATTTTAAATTCTTTGATCCAGAATTTTAAATTGGATAAAAGAAATTTTAATACGTAAGATTTACTATAATCAAAGCATCTTGAATCCCATTGCCGGTGATAGCCCTTGGGCCCGTCATGAAAAAACTGGTAACCGGTGCCGTCAAATTTTGCAATGCCTTCCACCTCATTATTTACAGCATGGGAATGAATGATATCCATAAAAACCCTTATGCCTCTTTTGTGGGTAGCATCAATCAGGCTCTTAAATTCTTCAGGGGTTCCAAATCTTGAGGAAGGTGCAAAAAAATTTGCAACATGATAACCGAATGAGCCGTAATACGGATGCTCCTGAATCGCCATCAATTGAACGACATTATATCCGGCATCGGCTATTTTGGGCAAAATATTATGTTCAAACTCAGCATATGTCCCTATTCTGCCATCCTCCAATGCCATCCCTACATGGGTTTCATAGATCAGAAGAGATTCCTTTGGAGGTGAAAATTTTTTTATCTTCCACTTGTATTTTTCTTGTGGGTGCCAGACCTGGGCATTAAAAATGAGCGTGTGCGAATCCTGAACCACCCGTGTAGCTGCCGTAGGAATCCGATCCCCTTCCCCTCCCGGCCAGACAAGTTTGAGCCTGAAAAGATCCCCATGTGAGAATGTCTCTTTTGGAAACAATCTTTCAAACACATGGTTGTCTTTTCTTTTGATCTGCAAGTCTTTATTTTTCTGCCAGGATGTTTTTTCACAAACAATAAAAATTTCACTGGCATTGGGTGCCCATTCCCTGAATACCCATGAACCCTTATCCTCATCAAAATGAAGACCGAAAATCTTGTGGTAATCTGCAAAAAAGCCTAAAGATCCCTTATTTTCCTGTTTTATTTTTTCCTCAAGCTCAATGGCTCTTAATCGTCTTGATGATATAATATCAGCATAGGCAAGAAGATAAGGGTCATTAAAAATTGCCGGGTCTGACAAGGAACGGCCTTTTAAGCATTTTTTCATATAAGTTTATATAGTCTTCCGCACATCGGCTATGGTTAAATTCAAGCACACTCTCGATCATAATCCGGTTAATTTGTTCTTCTTTTATGTCCGGGTCAAGGGAATGAAAGTCCATGGCCCTGTCAATGGCCCATTTAAACCCGCTGGCATCATGGACATTAAATAAAAATCCATTGCCTATATTATTTTCATGATCCAGTTGATGGATAGTGTCATGCAAGCCCCCTGTATCGTGGACAATGGGTAATGTCCCATAGATACCGCCCACCATCTGGGGAAGACCGCAGGGTTCAAAGGATGACGGCATAAACAAAAAATCACTGGCTGCAAAGGCCTGGTGCGACAGCCCCTCATTAAATCCGCAAATGGCGACCCGGTTCCCGAGGCCATGAAACCTGACAATATCACGAAAATGTTTCTTATATTCTCCACTGGCCACAGACACAATCTGGAGATTGGCATCCCAGTATTGAGATACAATATCATACATGATCTGAGCCAGAAGCTGGCACCCTTTCTGTACAGGATCAAGCCTTGACGGCCAGAAAAACATGACTGCGTTCTCATCTTGATCAAGATCGAGTATCTTTTGAAGACAGGTTTTATTTCTGGCCTTCTGTTTCCTGTGATTTTTCGGCCCGTAATTATACCGGATCATCTCATCAACAGCAGGGTTGAATTCCGGTTCAGGTGCATTCAAAACTCCTGTGGCACATCCGGCATGATATTTATTGATCAACTCATTTTTTAAACAATCTTCAACAAATGGATGACGGTTTTCAACAATTTCAGTTAAAAAAGTCGGACTGACTGTATTGACATAATGAGCCGCAAACACACCGGAACTTAAAAAATCCACCCGGTTCCAGTCCCGGCTTTCTTCATAATTATAAGGCGTTTTTTTGAAAAACAGCCATTGCCAGAAGGATGCGGCATCAATGCCACGATCCTCAATTTCCGCCATGGTGGATGTCAT
>NZ_JAIOSW010000064.1 GCF_021107415.1 Desulfobacula sp. | reverse complement strand
TATAAGAGGAGAACATCATGCGGAAAATAATATTATTTATAATGGTCGGTTTTTTTGTGACCGGCTTGGCTGTAACAAACACCTGGGCCAAACTCAACCCGGAGGAGGCTGCCCGTCTGGGCAAGGATCTTACCCCGCTCGGCGCTGAAAAAGCAGGCAATGCCGACGGCACTATCCCGGCTTGGGAAGAGGGCATCATTACACCACCTGCAGGCTATGAGCCGGGGATGCACCATCTTGATCCATTTGCCAAAGATCAAGTGCAGTACACCATCAACGCAGCTAATATGAATCAATATTCAGACAAATTAACTGAGGGGCATAAGGCCATGCTTAAGGCAATGGATACATATAAAATGAATGTCTATCCAACACGTCGCAGTGCATCGGTGCCCCAGCGTATTTACGACGCTACCATTAAAAATGTGGCAACTGCCGAACTGGTGGAGGGTGGCAACGGGGTAACCGGTTCGGTTATCGGTATTCCGTTTCCTATTCCCAAAAACGGGCTGGAAGCTATTTGGAACAGCTTGCTCAAATATAAGGGCGACAGTCTGGAGCGTAAATACGCAAAATTTCCCGTTACCCGAGGCGGATCATATGAAAAGGGATTTATCCACGGCAAGAATCTGTTTTTGTATCACCGGAAAGGTGCCACCGAGGAAAAACTCAACAATCTTATTTTTGTCCGACTGGCACTAACACTGGGACCTCCCCGGAATGCGGGAAAAGCCGTAGTTATTCACGAGACCCTGGATCAGGAAAAGGAATCACGCAAGGCATGGTCATATAAACCAGGTCAGCGCCGTGTCCTTCGGGCGCCCGATATGGGATTTGACAATCCAAATGAGGGTTCGGATGGAATCATAGTTACCGACCAGATTGATATGTACAATGGCAGTCCCCAGCGCTATGAATGGAATCTTGTGGGCAAGAAGGAAATAATTGTTCCCTACAACTCTTATAAACTGCATAGTGGTGATCTTAAATATAAGGATATTTTACAAAAACGCCATATCAACCCGGAACTGGCCCGTTACGAATTGCACAGGGTATGGGTAATTGACGCGACTTTAAAGCAGGGAACCCGCCACATATACAAACGACGGACATTCTATATTGACGAAGATTCATGGCAGATATTAGCTGTGGATTGCTATGATAACAGGGACCAGCTCTGGAAATTGCAGGAAGCCCCTGTGGTCAACTATTACGATGTGCCGGCATTCATGCCCACGTTCGAGCTTACTTATGATTTTCAGTCCGGTCGTTACAACGTATTTGGTGTTCACAATGAAGAAAATGAATATATTTTCAATAAAAAAATGTCTCCCAGAATTTTTACACCTGCAGCCTTAAGGCGAATGGGGACAAGGTAGGGCTTTACAACTTTTTCAAAACCAGGTGATTCAAAACCGGATCACCTGGCCGCCTTCTGGCGGAAAACGACTGGGCTTTGCAAGCTTAAAGGAGCATGTCATGGAGTTTAATAGACGAAAACAGACTGGTTACTGCCGTGTAAAATATTTTCGACTAAGGGCGCTGCTTCTTATGGCGTTGCTGCTTGCCATAATGATGCCGGTATCAGCTTTTGCCCAGCCAGACTATTCAGTGAAAGCACCTCTTGCAAGCCGATCTTTGCTTCTTGATGGGATGACTGCCAATGGAGATGTGGTCGTTGTTGGAGAGCGAGGGCATATTTTGATATCCAGTGATGGCGGCACCATATGGGAACAGATGGATGTTCCCAGCCGCACCACACTTACGGGAGTCTATTTTCACGACAGAAACCTGGGGTTTGCAGCCAGCTATTATCAGGAAATTTTACGCACAAAAGATGGTGGGAAAACCTGGAAAATAGTCCATGCCAAAACAGACGACGAACGTCCGCTTCTTGATATATGTTTTAAAAATGCAAATACCGGTTTTGCCATTGGTGCCTATGGTTTATTCCTTATAACTGAAGACGGCGGTGACACCTGGCGGTCCGATAAACTGAATATTACCAAATCCTTTACTGAGGAGGACGGCATCTCTGATGAAGAAGCTGCTCTTATGGGTGCTTTTGGTTTAGATGATGAAGAAGCTGCAGATTTTAAAGATGATGAAGAAGCATATGTTGAGGAGGTTTGTTTGAACAAAATCACCCAAAGTGCAACAGGACGAATTTATATTGCAGCTGAAATGGGGACGATCTATCGTTCGAGTGACAACGGACAAAGCTGGGTTTCGCTGGCTTCTCCATACCATGGGTCTTTTTTGGGTCTCCTTGCCCTTGACGGCGACTCGCTGCTTTTTTTTGGATTGCGCGGCCATCTTTTCCGGACAGACGATGGCGGTGATACCTGGCAGGAGATTGAAACCGGGACTACCTCCACCCTCATGGGCGGCACCCGTCTTGCTGACGGCAGAATTATCATCACCGGCCTGGGAGGTACAATATTGGTAAGTCGGAATGGGGGCAATAATTTTACATCTTATATACATCCCAGCCGAGAAGATATCATGACATCTGTATCACCTGATGGCAAGACCGTACTATTGATTGGTCAGTCCGGGGTGAAAAAGCTTCAGATCGATGGTCTCTCCATCAACCATTAACGCTTATCTCGGGAACGAGAAATGGGAGAATTAATCTCATGATTTCATTTTTAGAAAATTTTATCTTCCGGCACCGTGGCCTGATTCTGGTATTTTTTACAGTCATTACCGTTATTTTGGGATACTCATCATCAAAACTCTATATTGATGCCGGTTTTTCAAAGCTCCTCCCATTGGAACATGAGTACATGAAAACGTATCTCGACCATAAGGAAAGTTTTGGTGGCGGAAACCGAATCATTATTGCTTTGGTGGCAAAAGGCGGCGATATTTACACACCAGAGTTCTTTTCTACGCTCAAGAGCGCTACTGATGAGGTTTTCTTTCTGCCAGGCGTGGAAAGAAGTAAAGTAAAATCTCTTTTTACGGCCAATGTCCGTTTTGTTGAGGTCACCGAGGATGGGATTAATGCGGGTAATGTGATTCCGGCTGACTTTCAGCCCACACCACAGGGGCTGGATCAGGTGCGGCAGAATGTGCTGAAATCAGGTGTTGTGGGTCGCCTGGTGGCCAATGATTTTTCCGGAGCTATTATTAGTGCGGGTCTGCTTGACGTAGATCCTAATACCGGAAAGAAGCTCAACTATCTGAAGGTTTCCCGGGATCTTGAAGAAAAGGTCAGAACAAAATTCCAGACTGAAAATATTGACGTTCATATCATCGGGTTTGCCAAAGTCATCGGTGACATGGCAAAAGGTGCCAAGCGAGTGGTTATTTTTTTTGGAATCGCTTTTGTGATTACCGGGCTGATGGTCTATGTCTACAGTATGTCATTCTGGCGCACTGCTACAGTGTTATGCTCCTCCTCGATTGCTGTGGTCTGGCAGTTAGGTCTGTTGCCGATACTGGGGTTTGGTATTGATCCCATGGGTATTTTAGTACCTTTCCTTATTTTTGCCATTGCAGTGAGCCATGCTGTTCAAATGGTCAGTGCCACAGGCTCTGAGCTCTACAAGGGTGCCAGGCCGCAGGAAGCTGCCCGTATCAGTTTTCGCCGCCTACTGGTGCCATGTATCACCGCCCTGATTACCGATACCATTGGTTTTTTTACGATCTATCTGATACCGGTTCGAATCATCCAGGAGGTTGCACTGACCGCAAGCATAGGTGTTGCTGTTATTATTGTTGTTAACGGTTTACTGCTGCCGGTACTCATTTCATTTCCCCCGGCAAGTGAGAAATACCGGCGCAAGCTTCATCGCCGTGCTGAACGTCTTGCATCTGTCTGGAGGTCTCTGTCGCGCTGTGCCGAGCGAAAGATGGCTGTCACCATCATTTTGGTGGTGGTGTGTCTGACTATTTTCGGTGCATGGAAAGGGGCAGGCGTTAAAATCGGAGATCTTCACCAGGGTGTACCGGAATTCCGTCCTGATTCCCGCTACAACCTTGATACAGCGGCAATAACTGATCGATTCTCCATTGGTGTTGACTCCATATCAGTGATTGCCGAGACCGTGGCATTCGGCTGCCTTGACTATGAAGCAATGAACAGTATTGACCAGTTTGCCTGGCACATGCAGAATGTTGAAGGTGTGGTGTCTGTGGCCACACTTCCTTATATTGCCAAAAGGATGAACTCCCGCTGGCACGAAGGGAATCCAAAATGGAAGGAGCTGCCCAGAGGTCGTGTGGAAATTATGACAGCCACCTCAAGTGTTCGAATGAATTCCGGCATGCTGAATAAAGATTGCAGTGTCATGCCGGTGAAAATGTTTACAAGCGATCATACGGCTGAGACCATCAACCGCATCACATCTGCGGTAAAAAAATACATAGCAGCAAATCCGTCAGATAAGGTAAAGTTCAGGCTGGCCACCGGCAACGTCGGTATTATGGCGGCAACAAATGAAGAAGTGCAGGCCCGTCAGTTCCCGATTCTTTTTTGTGTATTCGGTGCAGTCATACTTTTTTGTCTGATTGCATTTCGTTCCGTTAGAGCAGTACTGGTCATCCTGTTACCGCTGGGGCTTGTATCGCTTCTGGCCTATGCGCTGATGAATTACCTTGAAATTGGACTGAAAGTGAACACCCTGCCGGTGGTGGCACTGGGTGTCGGGGTCGGTGTGGACTATAGTATCTATATCTATGGTCAACTTCGCAGTCTCATACAGGAGGGTAAGCCGCTTCGTGAGGCTTATGAACTTACATTAAATATTACCGGTAGTGCTGTTATGCTTACCGGGATCACCCTGGCCATTGCAGTGGGCACCTGGATCTTTTCACCCCTCCAGTTCCAGGCTGACATGGGCATTTTATTGACTTTTCTGTTTCTCATGAACATGATCGGCGCGGTAATTGTATTGCCTGCTCTGGCTTTCTGGCTTCTTAAAAAAGAAGGGCCTGAAAACAGTTTGAAGAAAAACCCCAAAGGAGTATTACAATGAAGCGTTTTCACTCAAACAGGAGACAAGGGAATATCAGGTTAAAATCTCACAGGACACTGTGGATGTGGGTTATAGTCACCTTGATTATGTCCAGCATTACACTTACCTCTTTTTCCAATATTGTCCATGCTAAAGAAACTAAAAAGCCAAACATTGTTTTTATCCTGTCTGATGATCATCGCTGGAACCATATGGGATTTATGGATCATCCCTGGATTCAGACGCCGAATATGGACCGGATGGCAAAAGAAGGGATAGTGTTTAACAATGCTTTTTGCACAACTTCTTTATGCAGCCCTTCCCGGGCAAGTTTTGTTACCGGTCAATATGCCCATAAACACGGCGTAACGAATAATATTACCCCCTGGAATAATAAGAATGTTACGGTGCTCGAGCTGATGAAAAAAGGCGGGTATAAAACCGCATTTATCGGCAAGTGGCATATGCCGGGTCACCTCCCGGAACTGAGAGGTGTTGATCGATTCATCACCTTTACCGCCAAGACCGGTCAGGGTCAATACTTTGATTGCCCGTTAATCATTGATGGTGTTGAAACCCAGAGAAAAGGGAAATACATAGGAAAAGACCTGACGGATTTTGCCATTGAGTTTATCAATAAAGAAAAGGACAATACCTTTTGCCTTTATCTTGCCCACAAGGCGCCCCATGGCCCTTTTAAACCGCCACCGGAGCTTAAAAATTTTTATGAGGATAAAAACATTGACCATTTACCCAAGTGGGCGCATCGTTACGCTGGTATGTGCGATGGAGGTATTTACGGCGGTGTTTTATGGAATGTGGAAGCCCAGTACAAGAGATACTGCAGCCTGATCACCTCCCTGGACCAGCAGGTGGGAAGGGTTATTGATGAACTGGAGCGGCTGGGGATCGCAGATAATACGATTGTAATTTATTCAACAGATAATGGATACTTTTTTGGTGACAAGGGACATTTTGATAAACGCTGGGCTTATGAACCCGACTTGCGGATTCCGTTTATTGTAAAATATCCTGCTGGTATCAAAGACCCCGGAAACCGGTCCGATAAGATGATTCTTAATGTAGATCTTGCCCCAACCCTTTTGGACCTGGCCGGAATTTCAGTTCCCGCCTATATGGATGGGAAGAGTATTCTGCCGATTTTAGAGGGCCAATCAATTACCTTGAGAGAAGATTTTCATTATGAGTTCTTTAAAGATTTTCCACCGTATACGGTTCCCGGGATTGATGCGGTCAGGACAAATGAGTTTCTCTATATTGAATACAATGAATCCCGCATGAAGCCGGAGCTTTACAATATCCTGAAAGACCCCGGAAACATCCATAATTTGATGGAAACACCCGAAGGTGCAAAGGTCCTTCCCGGCCTGAAAATACAGTTAGAGGAATATAAACGGAGGAAGCGACATGGATAATACAATAACAGGACGTGAAAAAAAATCTCTGGCCGGATTTTTTATCCCGGCTGGTATTGTTTTATGTTTCTGGCTCTTTTTAAATCTTGCCTATCACCTTATCGGAACGATTGATGATGTCTCCCTGTATCGAACCCTGGCCGCCGTAATCTGTGTTTTGCTTTATGTCAGTGTGGGTTTCAGCAGTCTGCTTATTTATCCTGTTATGTACTTTAACGGCGCTTCGTTTAAACTGCGGGTGATGGGTGTATATATTATGCCCCTGGCCTGGTGTATAAAGGAATTCATCCGGGCAACCTCCGGGGTGACACTTTTGGAGGGATTATTTTATGTTCTCTTTACTTCCCTCCAGTTATGGCTGCTTATAGGGCAGGTCGGATTAATAGGTGTAAGCGAGCTTGTGTGCAGGGCAATCGTGAAACGCAAAAACGCATCCATCAAAATTGTGACTCCGGGACCGATCATTGCGATACTCATCTCATTGGCAGCGACTTATTTTATCATCATCTGGGGAGGTGGACTCAATTTTCACCTGATGATTAAGATGATTTATGTGAAACTGTTTTTATGATTAATGTTTTTTAAATAAAATGTTTTAAGAGGTTATCATGAAGTATAAAATTAGATTGATATTGATATTGATGCTTTTTGTTTATTTTCTCCCGGCGTGTGCCAAGGTTAAGATATTGACGGCACGGCTATTGATCACAGAATCGACCCCAAAAACATACAGTTTGCCGGAAAAAACAACATGGAAGCCTAAAGGAATCAGGGATTTTTCAAGCAACAGGAACAGCAACAGCCGTCCAGTGACTTTTGGGCGGGCAATGCATACGGACCTGCGCGGATCAGATGAAATTGCCACGGTAATATCACCGGCAGTCGAACTTGATTGGACAGCTGAACAAAACTTCTTTGTGCCCGAAGGCCCGGTCTTTGACAGTCAGGGTAATATTTATTTTTGTCCGATTTTTCCGCCGGAAGATCTGATCATGATCTCTATCGAACCGGAAAAGGGAAAACGCAGGTGGGTTCTGCCGGGTTTTAGTGCCGGAGCTGGAACGCCGATGATTCTTACTGATCCGGAAACCTACGAAGACTTGATATATGTCGGCACTTATGACAGGGCTGTCGCTGCCAAAATCGATGGGACCATACTTTGGGATGTTCCCACTGGATTGCCCAAACTTCAACCAGGATCACTAAAGCCGAATCAGCACAATTTCGGCCTAAACTACCATCCCCAAACCGATTCCTTGATTGCCGCATTGGGAGACGGCCATATTTATGTTTTGGATCGAAAAACCGGGAAACAGCGGTTATCGCAACCTTTCATGATGCCGGGTGACCGGACGGGTGTAACCAATTTTTCATTGCCAAAAAAAATCGCTGAAAAGGCAAACAAGGATATCGCCCATATGGTCGGTGATACCAGTGGCAGTATTGACCCGATAAGCTCAGTCCTACATGTTGCCGCAGGAGAGCTGCAGAAAATAACCAACTTTTTTTCCGTGGACAGCAATAGCGGTCGTATTTGGATTGCGGCCACCCTAGCCGACGAAGAAGATGGGAAAAAAGATGGGTGGGCTGACTTTGCAGCCTTATACGGTCTGGATCTGGTTCAAGAGGACGACAGCTTTCGGTTGGAAGTCAAGGTGATCTCTAAAGTTCCAGGGGGCACAGCCTCAACACCCGCAATCAGCGCTGATGGGAAAAGGGTTTACATCGCTGATGCCTTTAATTCTGTTTATGCCGTTAATACTTCTACAGGGGACAAGATCTGGTCTGTCAACGTTGAAGCAAAAGTGGCAGGATCACTCGTGGTTTCCGCAGATAACGGAGAAATTTTTGCAAACACGCGAACAAAAATCAAGAAGATCGTTGATCGAGGTGATTATGCAGAACTGGCATGGACCGCTAACCTGAATATGTATGATACAGGTAATTTCCAGGAAAATATTAAAGCCTTAGGCGCTGAAGTGGGCGCCAATGGTATTGCTTTCACCGGTGCCGCAGGCGTTGTAATGGGTAAACAGAAATTTCCACTGAGACTGGGCGCCGGGTTGATTGATAGAGAGACCGGAGAGGTTGTCTATTTTGCAGATGGTGCGGAAGATTCTGTTTCATCCATGGTAACGGGCCCGGATGGCGGCATTTACGTGGGCAACTCTCCCCTTAGAAGGGTCCTGGGACGGGCGATTTTAGGAAATTCAAAAAGCCCCAGGCCCGTTGTCGGTGGCATAACAAAGTTCAAACCGATTCACCAGCATCTTATCATAAGAGATGCCCTCTGGGCCGCAGCCAATAGAGCTGTAAACACGGC
>NZ_JAIOSW010000062.1 GCF_021107415.1 Desulfobacula sp. | reverse complement strand
GTGATGGCCAACATTGCACCAAAATTTCTTACACAAATGGTCTCATTGCTCAATCAGGGGAATACGGATGAAGCCATAAAAATCCAGACCGCCTTAAAACCCCTGCTCGATCTTGTTGTGGTGACCACACAGGAAGAATCCGAATTCGGAGCGGTCACTTGCCGGGCAAGAAATCCCCTTCCTTTAAAAACCCTGATGCAGTTATTGGGAATGCCGGGGGGACCCTGCCGAAGGCCCTTGGGGAAAATGACTCAAAAAGGCTTTCATGTTCTTTTGGATGCGGCAAAAACCGTCCAGGCCAATAACCCGGAGATCTTTGAGCCCATTGGTTCATTTTTTAATGTGAATATTGAAGACAGACTGAACAATCCGGAATTCCAGAAAGATCTGTGGTATAATTATTAAAACTTGTGAGTTGTGAGAATTTTCTTTCTCACAACTCAAAACTAAAAATTCAAAATTAAATAATCATGATTTTTTAATTTTAAATTGTTCTTCTCCTGTTTTAAAAAAGCTGGCTTTAAGCCATTCAAATCCAAACTGCAGCAGTTTGACATCATCTTTTTTAATCTCTTCAATTTTTTCTTTTGGGAAATCATATCTTTCAAGAAATGTGCTGTTAAATACAAATCCTCTGAACTTATCAATATTATAGCAAACCAGGAAAAACATTCTTTTGCTCTCTTCGGAAAGTTTCATACTGTTAGGCAATGATTTTTTCCTGACGATTAACTCCATCCAGCCGTCATTGACTTCATCACGAAGGTCAACTCCCTGATCCTGTCTCCATTCGGCAACCGTCCATTCTTTCTTTTCATCAAATCCCAGGCAGTGGGCTTCTTTCACCATAAAATAGAACTCATCTTTTTCACCCTTCTCTCCCGAATAGCTTAAAGATCCGACCCCTAAAGGATAATACCTGCAGGTGGTGGGGCGATCTTCATAAATGGCACAACCTTCCGTGTCATCAACAAAAGGACATGATTTTTTTTCATCATCCAGAAGTTTAAGCGTCACCACAGGAAGGGCTCCCTTCTCAAGAAGATGCGGTGAAGTAAATTCAGCAAGAAACTCATCGGAAGTTATTTCCAATTTTTTGCGCATGGTTAAAATATCGTATGGGGTCAGCATAATATCAATGCCCCGGCAGCAATCTGTAAAACATTTAACACCGTTATGGCAATCAAAGTGAAACTTGCTCCTTAAGCTGAGCTGCTCCGGTGGTATTTCAGATTTTTTTTCTATTTTATCAGTCATCAAAGCTTCCTTATTTATATTTTGTTATGGTCTTATTAAAGATGTGGAATATACAAAAAAGAGTTAATAATGTCAACAAATTGCAACTATGGTTACTGATAAAAGCATGTAAAAGCTCTCAAGCTAATCCTTAAAAATGCAAGCTAAAATGGCTGTTTTACGATAACCCGGTCGGGGCATGGGTTGCGTTCATGTGATTGAACTTCTTACAGGCTCTAAACTTTGTTTCGCTAATATTAAATTAATATTCTTCACAAAAAGGATGTTGTTATTCTTGCGTTTTATTGATAGCGAATGTATGTTATTCGATTACTTTTTTGATTCGGGACTTATTGAAAGGGAACTTGCAATGAGAGAAATAATTTTAATCAATATTACCGGTAAAGATAAGCCGGGACTAACTTGTAGCTTAACAAATATACTTGCTCAGTATGAAGTCATCATTTTAGATATTGGGCAAGCCGTTATTCATGATTACCTTTCCCTGGGTATACTTGTCGAAATACCCTCCAAACATTCTTCATCATCTATCCTCAAAGACCTCCTGTTTCAGGCTCATAAACTTGAAATCCAAATTCAGTTTTCTGCTATTGATGTAAAAAACTATAAAGGTTGGGTAGCCAGGAATGGCTACGAACGTTTGATTATCACCCTTCTCGGACGAACTCTCACGGCAGAGCAGTTGTCTGGAGTTACGACTGCAATTGCAGACAACCAACTGAATATTGATATCATTACTAATCTTTCCGGATCAGTTTCAATGGAGACAGAATTATTCCCTAAAGCCTGCATTCAACTTACTATATCTGGCAAACTCAATGATCCCCGCCGATTGCGTCATAGATTACTTGAAATTTCAGAAGAAACTAATATTGATATCTCATTTCATGTGGACAATATTTATCGCCACGCTCGTAAATTGGTAGTTTTCGATATGGATTCAACTTTAATCCAATGTGAAGTGATCAATGAGTTGGCAAAGTATGCAGGTGTGGGAGAAGAGGTCTCCCGGATCACCGAGTCCGCAATGAATGGTGAAATGAATTTTAAAGAAAGTTTTAGTAAGCGCGTGGCTCTACTCAAAGGATTAGATGAAAAGATTTTGGCTGAAGTTGCCAAAAATCTTGAACTAACAGAAGGTGCCCAACGGGTCATAATTACTCTAAAAAAACTTGGTTACAAAATAGGAATTATATCTGGTGGGTTTGATTATTTTGGTAAATATCTGCAGAATAAATTAGGACTTGACTATGTATTTACTAATGCACTTGAGATCAAAGATGGAAAAATTACAGGAGACGTTACAGGAGATATTATTGATGGACCTAAAAAAGCTGAAATTCTCAAAACCATTACCACTGTTGAAAATATTAGCTTGCAACAAACAATCGCAATTGGTGATGGCAGCAACGATCTTCCAATGCTCAGTATTGCTGGTTTAGGCATTGCATTTCATGCCAAGCCCCTTGTAAAAGAAAAAGCACAAAAATTCATATCTAATGTCGGATTAGATGGACTATTGTATTTAATGGGTATTAGTGAAAGAGAAATACGCCAGAATTTTCAATAGATTAGTTTTGATTCAACTCTATCCGGAACTCTTGAATTTTTTTCAAATCCATGCAATCGTTATAACAAAATTGACAGAATATATTTGACATATTAATTTTTTCCAAATAAATATCAAGAATAATTGGAGTTTGAGCGCCATACTTATTGAGCATGAATCACTAAATTATCCAAAGGAGTTTTCATGAAAATTAAAAAGGCCGTTTTTCCTGTAGCCGGACTTGGCACTCGTTTTATACCCGCCACCAAAGCCATGGCAAAAGAGATGCTTCCGGTGGTTGACAAACCCATTATCCAATACGCTGTTGAGGAAGCCTTTGAGGCAGGCATAGAACATATTATTTTTGTTACGGGTCGTGGGAAAAAAGCGTTGGAAGATCATTTTGACAGATCTTTTGAGATTGAACATGCACTGCAGGAAAAGGGAAAACTTGATCTTTTAAAACAAATCCAGGAGCTGGTTCCAAAAACCGGTACCATTATTTACACCCGGCAAAATCAACCGTTAGGTCTTGGCCATGCCATCTGGTGTGCAAGGGATATTGTCGGCGACGAACCTTTTGCCGTTCTTCTGGCGGACGACCTTATCCAGACAGATAAACCCGTCCTTTCCGAGATGATAAAAAAATTCGACCGGCTAAGAGCCTCCATTGCGGCAGTCATGGAGGTTGACAAAGATCAGACAGATAAATACGGCATTCTTGATGCCCAGCAGGTGGAAGAAGATGTCGTCCGAATTGATGATATGGTTGAAAAACCAACTCCTGATAAAGCGCCATCCAATCTTGCCATTATCGGCCGTTATATTTTAACCCCTAAGATTTTTGACTTTCTAGGAAAAAAAGAAAAGGGGGCCGGTGGTGAAATCCAGCTCACCGATGCCATGAAAACCCTGCTTAAGGAACAGCCGATCTATGGATACAAGTTTAAGGGAAACCGATTTGATTGTGGTGACAAGGTAGGATTCCAGATGGCCAACCTGGCATTTGCCCTTGAAAGACCGGATATGAGAGACCGGCTGATAAAATTTATAAAAGAGATTCAAAAAGACTTTTAGGAAGAAATCAGGATTTTTTATACTGGCTGTAGGTTTTCATCACTTTTCTGACATAGTCCTGCGTTTCCCGGTATGGTGGAATCCGTTTGTGCTTATCCACTGCGGTGGGTCCTGCATTATAGGCAGCCAGAACCAGGGGCAGCTTATTCTTATATCGCCTTAAAAGCCGTTGAAGATAGAGCGTTCCCCCCATAATATTCTGTGAAGGGTTAAACGGATCTTTTACAGAAAGAGTTTTAAAATTGTCCGGCATAATCTGCATCAGTCCTTTTGCACCTCTTTTTGAGACAGCTTTTGGATTAAAGCCGGATTCCACTTTAATCACAGCTTTTATCAAAGAGAACTCAACCCCGTACTTTTTGTGTGCTTTCTTAATAATATCATCATATTTTTTGGTGCTGAACCCGCTTTTATCCTTTTGGGATTTTTCTTTGATGTATAACTTGTAATCCGAGGATGTGGGTGTATTTGTAAAATGGACGACACCGCTGCTGTCAATATACTTGTAGATATCAGCAAAAGCATGGTCCAGGCAAACGATACTTAAAATGACAAATAGAATGATTCCTGTTTTCTTTGACATGTTACCCGGTTATTATATCTGGTTATTTTATCTGGTCTTTGTATTCTTTCAGGACAAATTTTCCCGGAAAATTCGATTTTGACATATATTGGCCCAGGTTCTCCAGAAAGGTTTTAACAAGTGCTTCAAATACTTCATCCTTTTCTTTTGCCATGATGAAATTTCGTTCAATCCTGTATTCATAGGTCGCAGCATCACCCAGTACTGCTATAATATCTTCAAATTTATAATCAGATATAGTGTCGTTTAAAAACAATTGCTTTTCAATCTTGATTTCCATGGTTGCCTTCATGATCACCACATAGGCATCTTCACTAATTTTTCTGGACATATCAGATATGACAAGGGTCTGATTATTTTCAAGTTCAATTTTTTTAGCTATCTTGTTTTCCATTGTTTTACCGTTGTTTCACTATTATTTTTATAGAGTTTTTATAGGATTTGTCTTTTAACCAAAATCTAAACCGAGTCAAAACAATTCCAGTTGCTTTTCTTTTTTCCTTACTTTCAGGTGGACAAAACTTTTTTCCACCTGTGTCAGTCTTTTTTCGATATCTTCAATAAAAAAAGACCGTTGTCTTTTAAAACTTTTGCCATATATGCTTCTTTTTTTAGCATAAGTCGAACAAAGAATATCCATGGCCCTTGTCATGGCGACATAGAACAGACGGCGTTCTTCTTCAAGATCATTTATATTTCTGCCATCCTTTGCAAAGGGGACGAGACCCTGTTCACATCCTGCGACAAATACAACAGGGAATTCAAGTCCCTTGGCCGCATGCATGGTCATCAAAGATACTTTTTCCACATTAAACTCCAGGGTATCGGTATCCTGGTTCAGGGCAAGCGCATTAAGGAAATTATTCAAATCATTATGCAGCCTTGCAATGGATAAAAAGTTTTCAAAGGCATGTTCTGCTTTGTCATTGCCTTTAATAATCGTGTTTAAATCTTCTTTTTCACACAAAAACTTTAGCCATGTTTCAGTATCACAATCTTTAAGTTCTTCCGGGACTTCTGCATTTTGTGCCATATCCCTGCAGAGATCGATCAGTTGTTTGATACCCTCAATTTCAAATAATTTCTTTTTATCTGCTGCCTGAAAGGGAATGCCTTCTTTTTCAAACATGTTGATAAAGATTTCGCACTGTCTTGATGTTCGACAAAGAATAGCGAAATCTGCAAAAGAATACTCTTTTTGTTCATCCAAATCTGTTTTTCCGGCATCCATTGAGAAAAAAGAGGTTCCGCCCACGAGATTTTCAATCATCTTGCCAATAGCCACGGCCTCTGCATATTCTGTAGCGGTCTCCTTGATTATCAGCTTTTTGGTGCTTCCCACATCTGAAAAAACCTTGAAT
>NZ_JAIOSW010000019.1 GCF_021107415.1 Desulfobacula sp. | reverse complement strand
TGTAGGGATACGATTTCTGACGATTTAAGATCAGTAAAATTATCTTTTTTTAAAGGGAATTCAAAAAAAAGAAGGGTTAGATGTCAAGAAACTGGCGAAATGAGTCTTTGGGTAGAGTTAAATATAGATCATAGGCAACCAAATACATTTTCCGTGATAGTTGATAGATTTATTGAGCTACACAGAATAGATTTATCTTCTGTTGAATATATTGAAATAATTGATAATGTATATGAATTTAAAGACCATACCCTTTCTGAAAAATTTAGAAAATATCATAAAGAAAAATCAAACCTCAGATTAGTAAGAAAAGAGAAAAATCTTGGGCGTTCGCATCAAGCAAGAATTAAACGGCAAAAAAAAGATTTAGTTATAGAGTAAAGTTAGAAGGCTTTGCTCCAGAATAGGAATTTGTTTTTTAAAGAGCATGTTGACCCCCTCTTTTCAAAAGGGTATGATTAAATCATACTTTTACGGAGGATCATATATGCAACAAGAAAAAGCCGAAAGAATTACAATTACTTTACCGCCAGATATGCTCGCCTCTATTAAAAAAGAGGTTAGCTCAGGCTCCTATGGTTCAACGAGTGAACTAATAAGGGAAGCCATGAGGATGTGGCAGAAAAGAGAAGAAGAGTACAAAGCAAGAATCTCTTTAATCCGTGAACGTCTGGCACATTCAAAGCAAAGCGGTGAACCAGTGCCATTTAATACAGCCTTTAAAACCATCGAGGAGATACACCAACAACGGGTAAAGAAAGAAGTCTAATGAAAACATATAAAGTCTATTTGATGCCGGATACAATCAAAGACCTTGAACATATCTATGAATATATTTGTACGCAAAGTGGATTTCCTGAAAGAGCTTGGGCATACATTGAAAAGCTTAAACTCAAATGTCAAAAGTTAGAAACTTCACCTATAAGAGGGCAGCAACGCAATGATTTAATGAAAGATTTAAGAATTTACCCTCTCAATAAAAAAACCGTTGTAGCTTTTGTCGTTGATGAATACAAACAGACTGTTATGATTCTGAATATATTCCATGGGGGTAGAGATTATGAAGCTATTATGTCTGTCCCAAGAGCATAACATTAGGCAATGATAAGCATCAATTTATAAATTTCATTTTTTTTTCATAGGTTATCTAAAATAACCAAGTCTAACTTTGAAATTTCAAAATCCCAACTTAAAAATGAACCGTATTTCACCGGTTATTTTCATGTTACATTAAACCGCAAGGAGGGTTTATGATAAAAAACCAACTCATCCCGGACCTTCACACACATTTTTATTCAAGCATGGTCCTGATCCGAAAATTCGAGGAAAAAATTGTGGCACTGAGTCAGGAGGCCGGCCGGCTGCCGGGTATGCAGATCTTAGCCAATGGCCAGGAGGCGGTTGCCACAGGCATTGTTTCAACCCTTGAACCGGAAGATGTCATTGTCAGCAACCATCGCAGCCATGGTCATCTCATTGCCAGGGGTGCCGACTTAAATTCCCTGATGGCGGAGATCATGGCCAAAGGCACAGGTGTCAATGGCGGCAAGGCCGGCACCCTGCATCTGGCAGTTCCGGATGTCAACGTTTTGATGACATCCACGGTGGTCGGTGCAGGACCACCTCTGGCCATTGGCTCAGCCTTTGCCCAACAGTACAAGAATTCCAAGGCAATTACCGTTGTTTTTTTCGGCGATGGCGCAGCAGCCGAGGGGAGCGTTCATGAAGCCATGAATCTGGCAGGCGTATGGAAGCTACCGATTTTGTTCGTATGTGAAAACAACTGCTGGGCCGGCGCACAGCGGCCTGAAGATCATTGCGCGACTCCGAATATTTTCCTGCGTGCCAAAGGATACAATATGCCCGGTCAGAGTGTGGACGGAAATGATGTGGAGGCGGTTTACAATCTTAGCCGAAAGCTGTCTCAACACTGCCGTTCCGGCAGCGGACCCGCTTTTATGGAAACATTGACTTATCGCATGCGCGGCCATGGTGAACAGGACCGGCAGCATTATGTGGACCCGAAGGAGCTTGCGATCTGGGCTAAAAAGTGTCCGATCCGTCGGTACGGCAAAAAACTCCTTGATGACGGCATTCTCAACACCGATCAGATCGAGGCCATTGACCAGGAAGCAACCAGGCGTGTGGAAGCTGCCGTGACGTTTGGTGATGCAAGTCCCTATCCCGGTCCTGAAACCGCCCTGACCGATGTATTTGTTCAACCCCTCAATACCTGAAAGGAATCGTGCCATGAGTCAAAAAACATTTGGGCAGGCTTTAAACGAAGCCCTTACAATTGCCCTGGAAATTGATGAAACTGTATTTATTGCCGGTGAAGGCGTGGGGGTTTCCATCCACCAGGACCCCAACATGGCTACTCACGGCCTTTTAGAAAAATTCGGTTCAAAACGGGTAAAGGACACACCGGTCAGCGAAGCTGCCATTGCCGGACTTGCCGTAGGCGCCTCCTGTCTGGGCCTGCGGCCGATAGTGGAAATCATGTTTTTCCCGTTCATCACCCTGGCAAGCGACATGCTGGTCAACCATGCCGGAAAGCTGCGCTATATGAGCGGCGGCAAATCCAGCTTTCCCATGACAGTAAGGGTCAAGGCCGGAGTCGGTTTTGGTGCCGGCAGTCAGCATTCTCATAACCTTGAATCCTGGATCGCACACAGCCCCGGCCTGAAAATAGTCTGGCCGTCCACACCACAGGATGCCAAGGGGTTGCTGCTCAGCGCCATATTTGACCCGGATCCGGTCATCGTGGTGGAGGACATGATGCTTTACCGGATGCCCGGTGAAGTCCCAGTCGGCGACATTCGGACACCCCTGGGCAAAGCCCGGATGGTTAGACCGGGGACCGAATGCACCATCGTGGCCTATGGCGCTGCCCTGTACACGGTCATGAAGGCGCTTGCCCCATTGAATGAACAAGGAATCTCCTGCGAGGTGATTGATCTGCGGTCCCTTGTCCCCCTGGACAAGGCCTGTATTCTCGACTCGGTTCGCAGGACAGGACGGTTGGTTGTGGTGCACGAAGCCTGTCGTTTCTGCGGGTTTGGGGCGGAACTGGCCGCCATGGTGGCCGAAGAAGCCTTTGATGCGCTTAAAGGTCCGGTAAAGCGGGTTGGTGCTCCGCAGAGTCCGGTTCCCACAGCACCCACCCATGAGAAAATCTTTAAGCCCGATCCTGAAAACGTGGTCCTGGCAGTCCGGGAGGCAATGGGAAAATAAAATCACAATTGAAGTTAAGCTAATCTTTTGGGAAGGATTTCAACAATCCAAATGAAGCGGATGAACCGCTTATTTGGGGTGTTGGATAAGTATTTCCTTTATTGCTTTACTCAATTACCTATCAACTTAGAGCATTTAAAATCATAATCATCAAATTTGGCAAAATACATGCCAAGCCGCTTATCATAGTGGTAGCCATTGTTTTGTAAGAAATATCAAAAGGCTAAATAGGGAGGTTAATTAATGAAATATTTTAAAAGTCCTATAGATAATCGTTTAGCTATATATGATCATCTTGTTGTGCATTGCACTGCAACGAAAGAAGGTCAGAATGAAGTAGATGCGGAGTGGGTTGACAGTGTGCACAGAAAAAAAGGATGGAGTGGCTGTGGTTATCACGCAGTAATTACTCGAACCGGAGAAATTCAAACTTATGATCGTGGGTTTAAGGCTCGACCTTTCAACAGGAAGGGAGCACACGTTCCCCCTGTGTCAGGATAGATGTCGCCTCAATTAAAAATTAAAGTTGGGGCATTGAGGTGACAAATATGGGACATCCTATCCAATTAAAAGAAACTGTGTTAAAAAAAGTTTTGTTGGGAAATAAAACACAATTTGAAATTGCAAGCGACTTTGGAGTAGGCCGATCCACAATCGGCAAATGGTTAAGAGAATACAAACAAAATGGAAACATAAATTTGAACTCAAAAGAAAAACGTCCCAGGGACTGGACTGCCGAAGAACGCATTTCAGCAATAATTGAAACCGGAACCATGACGGCGGAAAAAAAAGCTGCCTGGTGTCGGAGAAGCGGTATTTTTACCCATCATCTGGATCAATGGAAAAAAGATGCCATATCAGCCATTTCATTGAAAGCCACAATAGAGAAGACTGAATCTGAAAAATATTTCAAAAAAGAAATAGCAGCTCTTAAAAAAGACTTATCCCGCAAAGATAAAGCATTAGCAGAAACAGCAGCCTTGCTGGTTCTTAAAAAAAAAGCCCAGGAGATCTGGGGGGAGCCAGAGGACGATTGATCAGCCAGGAAGATAAACAAACTGTTTTGATGTTAATCTCAGAGGCCTGTAAATCTGGAGCCCGGAAAAGCAAGGCAGCACAATTGTTGGGTCTGACCATTCGAACACTCCAGCGCTGGGATCAACAGGGGGTATCAGATAAAAGGAAAGGTTCTCGAGCTGTTCCTGGTAATAAATTATCTGATGACGAAAGGGTTCAGATAGTAAATATATTAGAATCCCCTGAATTTGCGGACTCCAATCCAAATCAGATAGTTCCAAGACTTGCTGACCAGGGGATTTATCTGGGCTCTGAAGCAACCATGTACAGAATACTTCGTGAATTAAAAATGAATATACACCGTCAATCAAGCCTGCCAGCAAAGAGACACAGCCCTGATCCTTTGATTGCAAATGGCCCGAACCAGTTGTGGAGTTGGGACATAACGTATTTGCCATCAACAATAAGGGGCAGGTTCTTTTACTTGTATATGGTAATGGATTTATACAGCCGGAAAGCTGTTGCCTGTCAGGTCTATGAATATGAGTCTGGAGAGCTGGCAGCTGATTTGATAACAGATGCCTGTCTGCGTGAAAAAATTTCAAAAGACCAGATTACTTTACATTCTGATAATGGATCTCCGATGAAAGCTGCCACCATGCTTGCCAAACTTCAAGATTTGGGAGTCGTTCCCTCATTTAGCAGACCCAGAATCAGCAATGATAATCCATACTCAGAATCATTGTTCAGGACATTGAAGTATAGGCCGGAATATCCGAACAAATCATTTGAAAGTATATGTGAAGCAAGAGTTTGGGCCAATCGTTTTATTCATTGGTATAATACTGAACATCTACATAGCAGTATTCATTTTGTTACACCGGAAGACAGGCATAACAGCAGGGATATAAAAATTCTTGCAAACCGGCATGATGTTTATCAGGAAGCAAAGTTGAAAAACCCTGAAAGATGGTCAGGCAAAACAAGAAATTGGAATCCTGCTACAGAGGTTATTTTAAAGAAATTTAAAAAAGTAAAACAAATTTC
>NZ_JAIOSW010000502.1 GCF_021107415.1 Desulfobacula sp. | reverse complement strand
TATCCCAGGTTTGTTTTCAGCCGCAACTGGTCTTTTAAAACGTTTTCAATACTCAACCTTGTTACCTCCGGCATAAGTTCCACTTTAAGCTTTATCCTGTCAACATCCCCTTGTTTATCCACGATCACCTCAAATTCATCGCCAAGACCATCAATGGATCGAACCACCTCTTCTATGGCTGCCGGTGATAACAGCACTCCCTTTACCTTTGTAATATCATCGGCCCGGCCAATGACACCACCACGGATCAATCTAAATGACCGGCCGCATGAGCAAGGCTGTGGATCCCATTCTATCACATCTTTGGAATCAAACCGGATGCAGGGCTGAGCCATCCTGTCCAGGGCAGTAATGATCATCTTTCCCTTCCGGCCGGGTTCTTCAATGATTTCACCGGTTTTAATGTCTTCAATCTCCACAAGAAACATGGCTTCATTGACATGCATACCGCAGGGCTGTTTGCTGCACTCATATGACCATGCACCGATTTCCGTGGCACCGGAGTGGTCATAAACTTTAGCACCCCAGGCATCTTCCATTCTTTTTTTCGTGCTGGGGATACCGGCACCCGGTTCTCCGGCACAGGTAATCTTGTTGATGGACAGCGAACTAGGGTCTATTCCCATCTTGTTCTTTGCCACATCCGCCATCCTCAAGACATACGTGGGTGTTGCCATCATGGCTGTTGCATTTAATTCCTGTATTTTTAATATACGGGACTGGGTATCAAGAACCCCACCCGGAACGACTTCGCAGCCCAGCTTTTCTGCTGCATAATGTCCGGCCCAGAAAGCCACAAAAATATTATATCCAAATGGAAGAAACACGCGATCATTCGGGCGTTATCCCTGGGCCCATAAAGCAAAAGACCAGCATTCCGACCACCATTCCCAGTCCTGCCAGGTATCAGGCTGATAAACCGGCTGTCCCGTGGTACCACTAGTCTGACGAAAGATTGAAACCTCTTCCAGAGGAACACACAGGGCATCTCCATAGGGAAAAGGATCTTTATTCTGAATGCCTCTCATCATGGATTTTTCAACTTTTGGAACCTTTTTGATATCATCCAGGGAACAAATATCATCCGGAGTCAGCCCGGCCGTATCATAGAGTGCTTTGTGAAATTTTGAGTGGGTATAGGCCCAGTTTAATATTCGCTTAAACTTTTTAAACTGCAAAAGCTTAAGTTTCTCCAGGGGCATTGTTTCTAAAACCGGATTCCAGTATTCCTGATGATTCATTGTACCCATCCTTTATTAATGATTTGGAATATTGCTAAAGTGTGATCCTGCTGCCAACACTGTTTAGAATAAAGGCATCGGGCATTTCCTCGGCAAACCGTGTAATTGCCTTGAACCCGGTACAATGCATTGGAGAAATCACCTGTACCGCCATCTTTTTCATTTCTTCAATTGTGGGCTCAATGGAGGGTTCCATAATCGCTCCACTCAAATGGAACCCTCCGATTACAGCATGAATTTTCTTGTTACCGGTTAATTCCCCGGCATATAAAACAGAATTTATGATGCCGGCGTGGGCGCATCCGGAAATTACAACCAGTCCCTTATTACCAAGATCTATGACTAGAGACTGGTCATCTTTAAATGTATCTGAAATAAACTCGTCATTATATTTGATCAGGGCTCCCGGCATTCCTTTTTCAAATGAAGTGGTCCGGGAAACTTCACCCGTAACCAGAATAGATCCCTGCCCCAGCAGAAGCGGTTTTTTATTTTCCACCACATCGGCTCCCCAGTCTTTAAGCTCATCCCTGGATGGAAACGCAGGGAAAGATAATTGTTCTACAGTGAATTGAATGACACGGGGGTGAAAAACATCCGGATGCAGGACGAGTTTTGTCCCTGCCCCGGTCAAAGCAATAATTTCCTTTAATGCCCCGACATGATCCATATGGCCGTGACTGAGAACTACTGCCTCAACCTCTTCCAGTGTCAGCCCCAGATAGTCAAGGTTGTAAGGAACTGCCACATTTGTATAGCCTGTATCAAGTACGATGGAATGTGTCTTTCCATTTGCCCGAACCTTCACCAGAAGAGAAAGACCATGTTCTGCCAACAGAGTATTTTTTGGAATGACGCCCTCCCTGGCAAGGGGAGGGCGGATGACGGTCTTGCTGCCCTGTAAAAGAACATCTGAATAATTATCTACAAGGGTTATAATCTCGACACTGTCTGCCTGACGTAAATTTAATGTTTTTTTTTCCATTTACACCCGCTCCTTGATTAATATGGATGCTGATTTTAATTTTCCAGGAATCTTTTTATAAATTCCACGGCTGCCCCGGCCGGAAGGCCCTTTTCTTCTGTTTTTTGTATATAACCATCAATAACGGGTTCTATGGCTGTTTTCCACTTTTTACCTTCTTGTTCTGTTAATGTGATCAGTTTTCCTCCCTTTGAAATCAAAAATTCTTCACCTTCAGCATCACTTGTATCCCAGGCTTCCCCGTGTTTAACAGTCCAAATTTTATTAATTTCTGTAATGATACTTCTTACATCATCGGGCAGGCCGGCCCATTTGTTTTTATTCATAACAACAAAAAATGTAGAGGTATTGGCAATGGGATAATCAAATGTGCCGTATTTGACGACATCTGCCATTCTCCATCCTTTGTTTACTTCCATCGGATAAATCGCTCCTTCCACCACGCCTTTTTGAAGACTTTGATAGAGTTCAGGCATTGGCATGGTGACCGGTATACCGCCAAGCGCTTTGACAACTTTTGCAGTTGTGCAGTGGGACCTGATTTTTATCCCCTTCAAGTCATCCATTACATGCACAGGTTTTTCCTTGGTATATAAAAGACCGGGGCCATGGGCATGGAGATACATTACCTTGACATCATCCAGTTCTTTGGGCTTAAATTTTTCATAAACCGCATTGGCGACGATTGTTGCAACCATACCGGTTTTATACCCAAGTGGAAGATCTACGGCTTCCATGAGCGGGAAGCGGCCCCGTGTATACCCGAACAAGCAGAGCCCAAGATCCGACATTCCCGAAACCACGCCGTTATAAACCTGTTTGGCTTTTGTCAGGGTCTGTGCCGGGTAATATTCTACAATAACAGCTCCATTGGTACGTTTTTTTACTTCATCACACCATGACTGGGCCAGTTTGCTTTGAATGTGCGTTGGTGGAAAAAAATTGGAATAGGTTAATTTAATGGGTTTGGCATGAAGAATTGAAGTAAAGAAAAATGCACTTAAAAAAACGGGAATAATCCAAAAATACGATAGTTTTTTCATTTTAATGATCTCCTTTAGGTTAAATTAATTGCCTGACCTCTTTCATATCCTGTACAAAATTAGTCCGCAAGAGGTATATTTCAGGGAAATAACAGGTATGAAATATACCTGTTATTTGGTGGTAAACAAAAAAGTTCTAAGATTTATATTTTTATTTGTGATTCCAATCTTTTTCCGGATACTCTTGCGATAGAATTCAATGGTTTTCCCGGATAAATTTAAAATATGCGCTATTTCCTTGGTTGTCTTCCCAAATTTTACCAGGTTGGCTACCTTGATTTCAGATGGTGTGAGATTTAAAAATTCCAGGGAAAACTTATGTAAAAACGGGGAAACAATGTCGTTCAAAGTTGATTCCATGATATCCAGGCATCCTTCCTGCCTTTCATTGAGCGGTGCTTGTCTCATTCTTTCAATATAGGGTATAACCAGTTCCCTGACATTTAACAGCATTCTTTCTTCAAGGATACTTTTATCTTCTTCTCTTTTCCTTAACAGGACTCTTAAGGCTGTATTCACTTCCTCAAGGCTTTTTGTTTTATCCTCAAGCTCCCGGGTTCTCTGTTTTACCATCATCTCAAGCAGGCTTCTCTCTTTTTTCTGCTTTGAAATATCCGTGATGACCGCAAAGCTGCCTTTAAAACTGCCCTTGGAATCAAAATAAGGGGTTGGGGTCATAATGGTATGAAGTTTAGACCCGTCTTTTTTTGTCCAGATAATTTCATAAGGTCTTCTCTCCCCTTTTCGTCGTTTTTCAAGTTGCTGGGAAAGAATTTTCTTATTATCATCATCTAAAAATTGATCCACTTTTTTTCCAATGATTTCATTCCTGGAACGTCCCCACATTTGACAAAGCATCTCATTGGCATAGGTTGTGACCTGATTTTCATCAATTTCGCTTAGCCCGTCCCCCATGGTTTCAACAAGGGTCCGGTACCGTTGTTCACTGGTGGATAATGCTTTTGCTCTGTCAGGCTTTTGTTTGATAATCAACCTCTTTAAAAAAATTATGCTATTTTCTTACCGGCTGTCTTCTCAATAACCGATATGATCCAGTCTCCAAGGGCTTTTTTGTTAACGGCTTTGATCTGTTTTCGAATCAGCTTTAACCCAAGCTCTGCCCTGGCCATTGTCTTATGGCCCCCGGCTGAACCATACATGGAAAACGCTTCTTTTGCCGTATTTCCCGCACCTTTTCTTAATCCGTCATTTCGAATAATAATGATCAGTTTTTTTTCATAAACACCGGAAATAACACTCCAGTTAATCCTTGCAAGAGTTAAAAAAAAATCTGCCACAACCACCAGTTCATCGGGTTTGGTGATGTTTCCCGCATGGAAAAAAACACGATTGTTAATCACTTTTCTTTGTTTTATGGCATGTCCTACAAATTCGAGATCTTCCTGGGTCAATGCCGTTCTTTCAACCTTGGTGACAATATTATTATCCGCAAACTGATAAAGGTATTGAAATGCCTTGATATCCTTCAGGCCTGCCTGCCGGGTAAAATCGGATGTATCGGTTTTAATCCCCAGCATCAGGGCTGCTGCAAGCCTGGGAGAGGGTTTTATTTTTTTTGATTTAAGGTATTGTGTCATAATGGTGGAGCAAGCGCCATAATCCGGTCGAATATCAACGTATGTTGCATCCTCACAGGTAAGAGGATGGTGATCGATAATGGCATCATAGTTAAATTCGGCAAACCGTTCATTATGGTCGGGCTGGGAGTCCACCACCACAAATCTATTAAAATCTTGTTTATCTATCTCATCAAGAGCTATCAGTCCAGGCTCTGTATATTCAATCATGGCGAGGTTATCCGGCCGGCTGATCTTGTTAAAATGGGCAATGGACACCTCGTTGACCTTTCGCCACAGCAATCTTTTAACCGCCATGGCACTGGCAATGGCATCGGGATCAGCATTGATCACCACAAGCACTTTTGAACTGCTTGAAAAAAGGCTTAAAAAACGCTTAAGTTTTTCCCGGTTATTCATCTGCAATTTTCCTCTTATTACTGCTAAAAAACAGGGTCAGCGTAATAAAAGAATATCCAATAATGGCAAGGATTGCAAACCAAGAGTAAAAAACGCCCAATGGTGCGAAAACAATGGCTGTCAGCCAGTGAATGCCTATCACTGTGACAGAATGCAGTTTTATTGGAAAATCATCAAACCTGCAGATGACAGACAGGCCGCAAAGGTTCCAGCCGTATAAAGAGGCAAATACATGCATGTGAAGCAACCATTTTATTTTTTGGGGATCATATCCTTCAGACATCTGCATGCAGATATATACAATGCCGGAAATGGCCGTCAAAATCAAAAATCCGATTCCAGAAGTTAAAAAGAGTTTCTGCTGAATATTATGTGCAAACTTTGTATAAAGTAAAAACACTATAACGACTGCTGTGAAAAGTGCGGATGTTATAAAAATCTGGGGGATAAACTTTTCAAATAAAATGAAAATAAAGAAGATGATCACCCCAAGGGTAATGGTCCAGAAACAAACCTCCATCACTACCTTGGCTGACGATCCTTCTATTTTTTTTAACATTGAAAAGACCAGAGAAAGCGTGATCAATGACAAAGGAAAAGAAAATCCCAAAAAAAATGTGTTCAGGGTCAGCTTTTCCATGGTCACAAACTTGAAATATTCATTATTCAAAATAACCAGGGATGCCATGACAATCCCCATGGAAAGGCATAGCAAAGATGCCTGGTGAAATTTTTCTGCTACTGGTTCTTTAAGGCTGATAAACTGTATTGGAACAAGTGAGAATTTCTCAACGCGAATTTTTTCCACCAGCACAAACAACGGAACCGAGATAAGAATGGTTATAGGATAGACTTTAAAAAAAGCAGAAAAAGCATAAATTAACGAGCACAAGAAAAAAAATTTGATGGTTTTGGAGATTTTCACCCTGCCCTGTGTGTAATACAAAAGGATGGTGCCACCGGTACAAAGATTAAAAAGAAAAATATGAAGCCTTTCAAAACTATAATTATCTGCCGGGAAATAAATATGAATGAATCCAAAAACAAGGGCTGTGATCATTAATATGGAAAATAGTATTTTTAATTTGATATTCATTATTAGGCACTCTTAAAATTATTTGTGTTCGTTGTTTTTCATTTGAAAAATATAAATTCTATCTGCCAAGCACATCTTTGAATGCAGGCAAAAGTGTTTCATGTTGAAACGAGAACCCATTATCCAAAAGCTTTGCCGGTCTCACCCGTG
>NZ_JAIOSW010000469.1 GCF_021107415.1 Desulfobacula sp. | reverse complement strand
TGAAAGGAATTGTGCTGGAAGGATTTTCATCTTTTAAGGGAAACATGTATTATCTCAGTTAGAAGCCATAAAAATTTAAACAACATAGTACTACAGCGAAAATACATCAACTAAAAAAACTTAAAACGATGGTAAAAATATATGGCCTGCAAATAGCCTGCAAATACCACTTGACATTACTAATCAATCAGTTTAGTTAAAAAGAATGTTTCATCTTAAACAAAAAAGAAATTTCAGATTAAATTGTAACTGGTGGTGGCGTAGCATGGTTTTGAAGGTGCGCCCAACAGTTTAAGATAATAAAATGTATTGTAGATTAAAAAACCGTGGGCCGCTTTCTTGAGGTTCCACGGTTTTTTCTTTTGAAGTTATAAAAAAGGCCGTGGGGCAGAAAAACCCACGGCCTTTTTTATGAAAATGAAAGGAGAATTTGTATGACGAAAACGTTTATGCCTGCATTTAAAAGCCTTGATGAACTGAGCGATCATCAGCTAAATGGTCTCAAGTGGACAGTGGCACATGCGTATGGCGGTTCAGAAATTTACAGAAATAAATTTGAAGGGGCAGGTGTTCATCCTGATGATATCAAGTCGTTGGTTGACATTCAAAGACTACCCTTTACAAAAGCCGATGATTTAAGGGATGGGTATCCATTCCCGCTTTTATCGGTCCCAAAATCAAAGGTTGTAAGAATACATGCTTCATCAGGTACGACAGGAAGGAAAAAGGTACTTTGCTATACAAAGAAAGATATTGAAGACTGGACTCATTTTTTTGCAAGGTGCTATGAAATGGCGGAGCTTACAGAAGATGACAGGATTCAGATTGCCGTTGGTTATGGAATCTGGACAGCAGGTTCCGGGTTTCAACTGGGTTGCGAAAAATTTGGAGCCATGGCAATTCCTGTAGGACCGGGAAATGTTGATATGCAGTGCAGGTTTCTTGTAGATCTCCAGGCAACAGTATTATGCAGTACAGCATCAATGGCCTTGCTGATGGCCGAGGAAATAGAAAAGAGGAACTTAAGGGATAAAATTGCTCTTAAAAAGCTTATCTTCGGTTCAGAAAGAAGTTCTACGGCTATGAGAAAGAGAATCAAGGAACTGATGGGAGTTGAAGATATATTCGATATTCCCGGGTTGACCGAGCTCTATGGGCCAGGCACAGGACTTGATTGCAAAAAGCATGAAGGTATTCACTACTGGGCGGATTATTATATTCTTGAAATACTTGATCCTGAAACAATGAAACCGGTGGCTGAGGGTGAGGCAGGGGAAATGGTTGTTACCACACTAACAAAAGAGGCGGCTCCCCTGATCAGGTACAGAACAGGGGATTTAAGCCGGATTATAAGTCACCCCTGTTCTTGCGGAAACATCCTGCCCATGCATGACAGCATACTTGGGCGTACTGATGATATGATTATTTTCAGGGCTGTAAATATCTACCCGGGACAGATAGATGAGATTCTTTCAAATATCCCGGAGATCAGTTGTGAATATCAACTTGTTCTTGACCGGAAAGAAGATGGAAGGGATTACATGAAACTAAGGGTTGAATGTCATGAGGATGCGGATTCCTCCAGAAGGAGTGAGGTGCAGATAAAAATATCAAGAGATATAAAAAAACAGATTATGGTAAGCTGTCAGGTAGAACTTGTAGATTACCACAGCCTTCCAAAAGAGTCTTTGATAACAGACAACATTAAAAAAGGAGGATTAAAAGATGAAAAGAAAAACAAGTATGATTATTTATGGAATTCTAATCGCAGCATTGACTGTAACCATTTTTATACCGGCATCAGTTACAGCCGGAACGATTAAACTGAGCTATGCAAACTTTCCACCGGCTCCAACTTTTCCATGTGTTCAGATGGAAAGGTGGAAAAAAGAAGTTGAAAAGAGGGCAGGGGGCAAAATTGCGATCAATACATATCCCGGAGGGACACTGCTTGGCGCCAAAGGTATGATGGATGGTGTTATCGCAGGTCAGGCGGATATCGGCTGTATTTGCATGGCTTATCAACCCGGACGTTTTGTTATCACTAATGCCACCAGTCTGCCTTTGGGAATTCCTGATGCAAAAACAGGAAGCCTTGTGCTGCTGGATATATACAAAAAATATAATCCAAAGGCATTTGACAAGGTAAAAGTTCTGACAATGTTCACAACTGCCCCTACGAATATCATGTCAAAAGTACCTGTCAGGACATTGAAAGATATTAAAGGGCTGGATCTTAGAGCCTCAGGCGGAGCGGCCCAGATATTAGGTGCATGGGGAGCAAACCCTGTAGGCATGCCGATGCCGGCTACGGTTGAAGCACTGCAAAAGGGTGTGGTTAAGGGGCTGTTTTCATCACTTGAATCCATGAAAGAGTTTAAATTTGCCGAAATGTGTAATTATGTTACAATGACTGACACGGTTATTTATCCTTTTGCCGTGGTGATGAATATTGATAAATGGAATTCCCTGCCAAAAGATGTTCAAAAGGTAATGGATAATTTGGTTACGGAACAGGCTGAGTGGACAGGAAGATATATGGACAATCATGTAAAAGAGTCCGTAGAATGGTCCAAAGAGACCCATAAGGTTGAATTCATCAAACTTTCAAAAAAAGAAAAGGCAAAATGGGATAAAAAATTGCAGTTTTTGATCGACAAATGGGTTGCCGGTGCAAAGGAAAAAGGATTGCCGGCTGATAAAATTGTAAAGGATATAAAGAAGTTAATTTCAAAATACTCCAAATGATTGAATATGTATTGCGGATTTCCGGGCAATAAAATTCAAAGGCACCGGGAATCCGCATTTTATCAACCTTATCAAAGGAATAATATGGACACTCTTGATAAAATCAGCCTGGCTTTAAACAGGATATTGACATTAATAGGGGGAGTTTTCCTCGTAGGCATGGTTGTGTTGACATGCTCCAATATCTTTTGCCGGATAGTCTGGGTTCCTGTCAGAGGGACTTTTGAACTAATGGGTTATTTTGGAGCGATTGTGACGGCTTTTGCATTGGGATATACACAAATCAAGAGGGGACATATTGCTGTCGATGTTTTAATCAACACTTTTTCTCCACGGAAGAAAAGAGTACTGCACATTATCAACGCTTCGATCTGTTTTGTCTTTTTTGCACTTGCAGCATGGCAGATTGCGGTAAAAGCAACAACGCTTATGACTACCGGAGAAGTTACGGAAACCTTAAGGATCATTTATTATCCCTTTACTTATGCGGTATCGTTCGGATGTCTCGTTCTATCACTGGTGTTACTATCAGAGCTTGTTAAGCTGTTTTTTTATAAAAAGGAGGCTAAACGTTGAGTCTGACACTTATCGGTATTATAGGAATTGTTGCCCTTCTTTTGATACTATTTATTTTAGGAATGCCCGTGGGTTTTGCGATGGGAATCGTGGGATTCTGCGGATTCTGCTATGTAGTTTCATTCAAAGCAGGTCTTAATATGGTCGGCTCTGTTTTATGGGATACGTATTCAAAATATGGTCTGACCGTAATACCGCTTTTTATTTTAATGGGCCAGGTTGCATTCTATTCCGGAGTTAATGAAAAATTATATAATGCAGCATATAAATGGGTGGGACAGATTCGTGGCGGGATTGCAATGGCTACGGTTATGGCCTGCTCTGCATTTGCTGCAATATGCGGCTCTAATGCGGCAACAGCAGCTACCATGACTACCGTGGCTTTGCCACAGATGAATAAATTCAACTACGAACCGAAGCTAAGTACAGGTGCGATAGCCTGCGGATCTACTCTGGGTGTTGTAATTCCTCCCAGTGTTGTTTTGATTATTATCGGCCTTTCTACCGAGCAATCAATTGCAAAGCTTTTTTATGGAGGTATATCCGCAGGTATTATACTGGCGACACTTCTCATTTTAACAATTTATATTATATGTCGAATT
>NZ_JAIOSW010000418.1 GCF_021107415.1 Desulfobacula sp. | reverse complement strand
TCTTTCTTTGGCAATCTGAAGTTCAAGCTTTGCTTTTGCCTGTTCCATGACCTTTCTGTTCTGGGGTGTAGCAAGAATAGCTTTCCCCTGGGGCAGAAGATAATTGCGGCCATACCCTTCAGCCACAGAACACTCACTTCCTGCAATACCCAGCGTGTCAATGGTTTCTTTTAATATAATTTTCATTTAAACCTCCAAAAAGATTCAGCCCATTTCTTAAATAAAGCTGACTTTTAGTTTATTTTTTTATCATGTAGCAGTATCAAGTTTTCTAAAATTAATCCAGGTGTCAAATAATCCGAATCCGATGACAAGGAACATAAAAAAAGGTTGAATGGCAATTAAGATATAAAAAAAAGATCTTAATGCAAAAGGGACACTCTTTTTTTGAAAAAAAAATGATACCACTGCAATTCCCTGGAAAAAATATACAAACATTAAAATGATCAAGCAGTTTACAGCAATATATTTCAACACATCTACGGGTAAAAATATTAAAAGGGACAAAGCAATGACACCAAACACTAAATAATCGGGTGCTTTCCATTGATTTAAATTTTCAATACTTTTAATAATGATTCCTTTTTTCAATAATATTTTTTTTATCAATAAAATGTTGAGCCATACCATGGTAAGGTATGAATTGATAAATATTCCCGGAAAAATAATAACAAACAATGAACTTGCTTTTTCAAGCATTTGCCGGTCAACTTTCATTTCCGGATACAGTTGAGCTGATTCTGAAAAAAGTCCGGATGACAAGGCTTGATACCTGGATATATAATTTGAAATTATTTGTTCAATTCCCTGGGGGTGAGTTAAAGAATAAATAAGCAAAACAGCCACACAGGACCCAAGAACTGCAACGCCTGTGTATAGCATGATTTTTTCAATACTCAAGTGTTTTTCTATAAATTCACCAAGGAAAAAACCTGTCATCAATAAGGAACCAAAGTAGAGTGTATTAAATGCAAAGTTACGGGTAAATACGATTAACACGGCCAGGCTTACCACCATGATGATACCGCTGCCGTTTCTTCCTGTCTTAAGCCTGTAAAACAGAACGGGCAAAGGAAGGAACATCCAGGCCACGATACCGATCAATGGAACAATATACATGACGGCAATGATCAGCATACATAAAAGGATGCCGGTTAAAATATCCTTAATTGCTGTGGGTTGTATTAGAGTACCAGTCACCTGCATTCGTCCTGCCGTTTAATACATGGGCCTGCCAACAAACGGCAGCAGCGCTATCTGGCGAGATTGCTTGATGGCAACAGTGAGCTGACGCTGATGTTTGGCGCAGGTACCTGTGATTCTTCTGGGAATTATTTTTCCGCGTTCTGTAATGAATTGTCTGAGTGCTTTGGGCATTTTGTAGTTTATTTCAAGATCATTGTCCACACAGAATCTGCATATTTTACGGCGTTGATAAAATTTATTTTTACCGCCGCCACCTCTTTGCGTTCTACGGTTATCATACATTGTCATTATCCTCCAGTCTTAATTATTCCGTTTTTTCCTTGGTTTCTTCAACTTTTTCACCTTCCTTGGAAGCAGCTTCCTCAACAGTCTCTTCCTCAACAGCTTTTTTATCTGTCTCATCTACCTGTTCAGATTCAACCTGTTCGGATTCGTTTTGGGCTTCCTGGGTCTCCCGGACTTCTTTTTCAAGTTGTTCCACCGTTACATTATCGGAAAGAAGGAGTGTCATGAATTTGAGTACTTCATCACTCAGGCGAAAGTTTCTCTCAAGTTCTTTTATAAGTTCGCCGGTTCCGCCATAAGTGACACATACATAATGACCACGTAATTTTTTCTTGATTTCATAGGCAAGCTTTTTGTTGCCCCATTCATCAAAATCTAAAAGAATACCATTTTCTTTGGCAATGATATTTCTGACTTTATCAAACAGGTCTAAACGAGCTTGATCTTTAAGATCAGGGTCAGAAATAAAAACAGTTTCATACTTCCTCATTTTTTCTCCTTACGGATATAAAGCCCTGACAATCAGTCAGAGCAAGGATTAATACAAAAAAACAACACCTGCCTTTCAAGTGTTGCATAAAAACTATTTTGTATATCATTAAAACTGGTTTGGGTCAATATTTATCTGGATTAAGATAATATTGTATTAGCCAAAATATTATGGCATACTATTCAGACTGATAGCCTTTTAAAAGGTTTGGATAACTTTAGGGCTTGAACAAAGATGATGAATGATAACAAAGGACATTATGAATCTTCAAGGTGATTTTGAAGGATTAAATCTGGCAAGCATCCTTCAGTTATTGTGCAATGATCAGAAAACAGGGGTGCTTACTGTCACCCGTGATGCCGAGGAAAGCCGGGTGTTTTTTGAACAGGGAACCATTATCTATGCATCTGCCTCTTTGAAGGAGGCAAGGCTGGGGTTTCTTATGCGAAATGATGGCGTTATTTCAGTCCAGCAGCTTCAAAAATGTCTCGCCCATGCCAAGGAAGAAAAAATGCACCTGGGTAAAATCCTGGTGGATAAAGGATATATTTCTCTTGATACTTTGAAAAAGTATAATACCAAGCAGGTTGAAACCATTTTATATAATCTTCTTTTCTGGAAACAAGGCAGGTTTGAATATAAAGATGCCAAATTAAATTTAACGGGCATGATCGTAACCCAGTTGAACCCTATGAAGCTGATCCTTGAAGCCTCCAGGCGGATTGATGAATTATCTGTTCTTAAAAAATCTATCCCCAGTGATAAACTGGTCTTTAAAATGTCGGGAAAGGTCCAAAGCAAGGATGAAATCAAACTCAATGCAAATGAATGGCGGATTCTTTCTCTGATTGACGGTACCCGTACTGTCCGGCAAATCATTACGCAAAGTGGATATGATGAGTTTGCAGTCTATAAAATTTTTTTCTCCGTGGTCTCCTCTGGTTTGATTGAGCAAAAAGAAGAAATTCAACTGGATGATCAGGGAGAGGAAAATGATTATTCAGCTATTCTGACCGTTTTTACTGACATACTGCAATCTATAAAAAAAAATATTGATGAGGAACTCGGGGATAGAAGCTATTCTCTGTTTGAAGAAAGCAAAACAGGCCTTGCCATTGAATTTAAAGATATGTTTAGAGATTATCACCCTGACAACCACAAAAATTCAAACCTTCAATCCATTACCAGTGTTCTAGAGCAAATGGAGTATATTGAAGACCCCAAGGAATTCTTAATCACAGGATTTGCACAATATTGTACCCGGGTATTACAAACGGTTGGAGAACTCCTGGGGTCACATCCTTTGATCAAAATCCTTGCGAGTATCGAAAAAGTATTGGGGTATGTGAAAAAATATCAAGCCGGATCTAAAGAAAAGAATAAAATCGTCAATGACATGAAAAATGTCATTATAAAAGTTCATTCAGAATCTAAAATGGATAAAAAAGGCAGATCCAAAGGCAGTATTTTTTCCTTGTTTTCCTGAAAAGCGTTTATGAGTCTGCCACTTTTGCTCCGCCATAGGCCAAAAAAGCAAGCGCAGCTGTTCTGAACAATGCCTTGATAGTTTCAAGGACATCTGCATCCACTATATTATCAAAAATGATCACATAATCGGCAATAAATAAAAGACAGACTGTTACCAGGATCAGGTTGATTACCTTTCCGACTTTTCCGCCGGCATACTTAATCCTGGCTTTATTAAAAACAAATATAATAATGAGATATATTACCAAAGTGAAAATCAGAATAATTGTTTGTGCTGTCATGAATATTCCCCTCTTATTGAGACCTTTCTTTATCAAGATCTTTTAGAAATTTTATTATATTGTCTGCCAGAGCTAAATCATTCATAATTTTTGATTTTACCACTCCTAGATAATAATTGCCAACAGGAAAAATAAAAATATTTTTTTGGTTTTTTCTGGGAAAAATTAAGTATTGAGATTTACTTTTATTAATACTGAATGAATTTTGACCACAGGAAAAAACCATATCAGCTGTCCTTTCAGAGTCTTTTATGTCATGGGCTGTGATTTTTCCCTTTTTATCAACAAGAATATATTGATCTACTCCGGGTACTTTGGAAATCTGCATAAATTTTTTTAAAAGGAGGTTGGTTTTTTTGGGAGGTGCCCGGAAAATGTATGAATTCAGGTAATGGCATGAGCTGCACCTGAACACAGCTTTCCCATTTCTATACTGTTCTGGCCCCAAAAGATTTTTTTCTCCACAATCTTCACAAAAAAAAATCATTTTATTTCGATTTTAAGAGGTGAACATTTTTTTAATTTTTCCCCAAAATCCCGAAGGTTTCTCCGGGGTGGTATCTGACATGCCTTTGTATGCTTTATTGATTTTAGCCTCAATTTTTTGTTGAATGTTTTTGGGTTGGTTTTGCAACATATTGGTAACAGAGGAAATGATCTGAAGCAGGCAAGTTTTTTCGGGATCATTTTGCCAGCGTTTTTCAAGGTAAGAAATGTCTTCGTTGATTGATAACAAGGATGATTTATACTGAAGCCATTCCGAGGTTTCAATGGTGGATTGCAACCGGCCTAATATGGCAGCACCAGGATCTTGAGGCAATGGATCATTATCATCACTTTTATGCAAGCTTTCTTCAACAGATTCATCTTTATCCTGAAACGGTACTATACCGTTTGTCGGACTATCATCTGCTATAGTGCGTATTTCAGCCGCCTGCTCATCCCTGTCAACTGTTTGGGCGGGACTATCCCCTGGGATATCGAGGTTAAAAAATTCATCCAGCCGGCTTCCGATTTCCGGTATGGGCTCATTATCCAGTCGCTTGGGTGTGAAATTTTTAACTCCATCGGATTGGAAATCTTCTGTCTGGTCAAGCATATTCAGGGCTGGATTATGGTTTGGGCCATGAACATCCTGTAGATGAATGGCATCCAGCAATTCATCAGCCGGGGACTCTTTTATACTGAACAGGTCATCCATAACATCCATTGGACCTGGTGGTGATTTTTTCTTATTTGCCAATGAGGGTGCTATTGTTTCAGGATCAGCTTGGGTAAGTGGTGTTAAAGGCACAAGGTCATCTGCTGCATGCGTGCCTGTTTGTTTAATATGAGAAAGGGCGGGTTGAATGGATTCATCTTCGGATGTATCGGCTGGTAAGTGAGTCCTTTCTTTTTTTTGGTCAATTTTTTGTTTAAATTCATGAAATCGGTTGATATCAGTTTCCAGAATCTGTTTTTTATCCCTAAAGGTCATGTCAGGTGCTTGGACAAGCTGTTCAAAGTTTTTGAAAACAGACCGTAAAAAAGATATGGAATCCGTGTGGGCATTTGCTTTTTGTTTGCCAATATATCGCCCTGTACTGTGAATAATTTTTAAAAAGGTATGATGGATTTTATAATTTTTGAATTTTAACAGCAAATTTGTGGTAACGGCTTCAAAACTTTGAAGGGTGGTATGGGAGACTTCCCAGTCAATAGCAAGAATCACTGATTTAAGATCATTTATATCATCATCGGAGATGTCAGGTTTAGAAGCAATTTTGTTTTTTAAGGATTTGTAGTTTTTAATTTCTTTGGAAAGGATCCCGTGGATTTCATTTTTTTTAAGATCAGGGTCGTTGATGATTTTTTCAAGCTGCTCTGCAATGGAATTTAAGGCCGGGATCGAATCTGCATGGGCATTGTTTTTTCTTGCGCCCAGATATTTGCCTAAAGATTGCATCATTTTTAAAAAAGATGTTATGGGCTGATTTCCTTCATTTTGTTGTCCAAGCAGAGAAATCTCATTTTTAAAAGCATTAATATCATCATCTGTAATGTTTTCATTCAGGGCCTGTATGATCTTTTTTAGTTCAGTTAAAGAATTCAAAAAAACCTCCTTAAAAAAGTTGATCTTGGATTGATGCCAATGTCATTGATATGATTTTTTTCAAAGTGGGGATAACATTGCCGCCGTTTAAAGCACTGGCTTCAAACGCAGGCGCTCGCAAAAGGCCGTTCAGATCTTTTTGCAAGGTTTGGGAAGGCAGAATCGGGATATCGGATTGTTTAAGATCTATTTTGTTATATTGCATGACAAGAGGCATGTTAAACAGATCAAGATTGTAGGTCTCAATATTTTCATATAATTGATTTAAAGATTCAATATTCTTTTTTCGCTGTTCTTTTTGAACATCAGCGACAAATACTATACCATCAACACCGCGCAATACAAGCCTCCTGGTGGCATTATATTTCACCTGTCCGGGAACGGTATATAATTGAATGGTAATATCAAATCCTTTGATTTGACCGACATCAAAAGGTAAAAAATCAAAAAACAGGGTTCGATCATCCTGGGTTTTTAAACTGACCATTTCAGTCTTTATCTGATCCCTGTATTTTGTATTAATATATTCAAGGTTTGTTGTCTTTCCACCTCGACCCGGACCATAATAAACGATTTTGATCTGAACTTCTTTGGTTTTTATATTGATGAGCGCCAAGTCCAACCCCCTTAAACAAAACTAAACATGGTAAAATGATTTTATCACGTTCTAACTATGATCAGTCATTGGACAATATTTTATTGATTTCCTTGATGGTTTCAGACACTTTTAATCTTACCAGCCCTAATGAAATATCTTGGTTGAACATTGTAATTAAAAGTGTTTCATCATCAACCTTGCTGAAATGAATACTTGATTTTTTACCTTTATGAAAGAGTAACGAAAATTCAGATTCACCCACAAGTTTTGCCATTGCATCAACTGCTGCGAAATTACCGGCAGCAAGAGCGGCAAAGGCTGTAGAGTCCAGATGGCTTTTCCCATTATCATGCTTTGCAATGGTATTGCCGGCCATATCCATAAAAATGACGTTATCAAGTCCAGCCGATATCAGGTTGGCGTGAATCACATTATCAATGGCATCTAGTTGGTTTTGATTAAACATGACAGAATGTTAACGCAAAACGCATAATTGTGCAATAATATAAGCATTTATTTTTTTTTACGTTTGTTTTTGCCCGGTTCAAAACCAGACCACTATTTTTTTACTGCTATATGACACTTTCCGCAACTGGCAGGGGCAGGGCCTTTCAGGCCTTTTTTATCCCCTGCCTTTTTATTGATTTTTTTATGACAAGAAATACAATTGCCATGCATGGCGTTTTCAAGCACCATGATATCTTTTTTATTCTTTTTATCTTTTTTCAGTTTTGTATGACATTCAATACATTGTTGGACATTATCCCCAATTTTTAAGTCAAGGGGCTTGTTATTTTTATCATGGTGGCAGTCACCACAGGATACTTGACACCAAATATATTTATTTGTTCAAAAATAATTTTATAAATGCAATTTTTTTTGTATTGATCAGATTTTCGGAACGATTCTATCTAAAGGGGATTTGTATAATTCTTGCAGTGCAAGGCTTGCAGCGCCTCTTGCCCAGTCTGTATCACAAAATTTCTGGATAACAATCTCACAGTTTTGAAAAACATCTTTATTGGTAAGAGATTTTAGTCGTTTTCTCATGGGTTCAAATAAAAGATCTTTGGATTCAACACCTCGTCCGGAAAAAATGATTCTTTTGGGGCTAAAAATTTGTATAAGTCCTGAAATGCCGGTACCCAGTATTTCTCCGGCATGGTTGAAAATTTTTTTAATTTTCAAATTTCCTTTATTAGCAGCATCAATTACCTGTTCATACTTTAAAAGGGTTCGATCCTGTTTTAAAATATCTGCTGCCTGGCTAATAATAGAAAAATTGCTGACATAGGCTTCGAGACATCCTTTTTTTCCGCATCGACATGGATTGCCCCCAGGTTTTACAACAACATGCCCGAATTCTGCAGCCATGCCTTTTTCTCCGGTGTAGAGCTGGCCATTAACAACAATTCCCATTCCCACACCATCCTCAATGGTTACAACAAGAAAATTATCAATACCTCTGCCGTGGCCAAACCATTGATGGGCAAGGGTTACAGTATTGGCATCATTTTCCACCCATACCGGGATGTCAAACCGTTCCTGTATGAGTTCCCTTAAAGGGACATTGTCTTTCTGATAAAACAGGGTCCAGTGATTAATTCCTTTTTTTCGATCAATCAACCCGGGAATACCGGTGCCGATCCCGGATATCATGGAGGGTGTCAGCCCGGCCTGTGAAATACAATAGGAGACACCTTCTTCAATAAGATCTGCAATAAATTCCACTGGTTTATTACTGGTACGGACAGGCAGATCTACTGAACTGCGAATGTCGGCCTGCATGTCTGTCACGGCACAGGAGATCATGAAAGCTGAAACCTTAATCCCCACAACATATGCTGCATCAGCATTAAGCGCCAGCATAACTCTTTTTCGTCCACGCTGGTTGGAATCTTTTATCTCTTTTTCATAAATCAGGTTGTTTTCAATAAGTCTTGCAGTAATATTGGTTACGGAAGCGCGGCTTTGCCCGGTTATTTGAGCCAGTTCAATACGGGAAATTGATTTTTTCCCTCTTATTGTATTTAGAATATTAAACTGGTTTATCTCTTTTATTAAATCCCGATCTGCAACAGCCATAATTTCCTTTTAATTCATTGAGTGAATTATTTTTTTTGGGATAACAGGGGTCGCACCTTTTTTTGTACAGACATAAGATGCAACCGAACTTGCTGTTTTATTTATTTTTTCCAGGCCGAATCCATTTAAAAGCCCAAGGGCAACAACGGCTGAAAAAGAATCTCCAGCACCCACACTGTCAATCATTTCAACAGGTTTCGATTTATATATTGAATCATGATATTTGTCTGCGAAAATACGGCTTCCATGTTTTCCTTTGGTTAAAACAACCATTTCAAGATAAAACATTGAAATTAATTCCTCAAGGCATGCGGTCTCTTCTTCTTCGGTTAAAAACATTTGGGTGATAATATTTAATTCATCGTGGTTGAGTTTTAAAATATCTGCTAAATTAAGCAGGTCTGATAAGATTTTTTTGGAATAGTAATTTTGTCTTAAATTGATATCAAGGATTTTCAGGCAGGTTTTTTTTGTTGCCCTGATAAAATTTTTTATGGTTTGGCCCGATACTGGATTCCGTTGAGCCAGGGTTCCAAAACAGACAGCATCGGCTGTCCTTGCTATCTCACTAAAATGCGGGTCAAAAGATAAAAAATCCCAGGATGAATTTTCATGGATGATATATTCGGGCATTCCTTTTTTATCTGTTTTAACACTGACCCTGCCTGTGGGGTGGTCTGGATCGACTGATAATAAATAGGGTACCTCTTTCTTATTGAGTTCGGCCTTAATTTTGTTTCCCGGCAGATCATCTCCAACACGGCTGATGATCATTCCCCTGGCACCAAGTTGGTTGGCATGAAAAGCAAAATTGGCCGGAGCTCCGCCCAATTTTTTTGATCCCGGGAATTCGTCCCACAGGATTTCTCCAATGCCTATGAGTGTATATTTATCCATTTAGTATATTCAGTGCATAAAAGGTGTAAGGGTTTTTCATCCTCTTCAATGGTGGGGAAACGACCAATGGAATCTAAAAAACAATTATCATTTTCATCATCATTTACTTGAGAAACTTCGCCGATAACAACCGGGCCACTGCCCTTTTGGGTATAAAATGAATGATATATAAAGGGTTCTAAAAAAATACTTTCACCCGGCTTTAGTATGATTTCCTGGCCGGGTTTAAATTCTTTGAGGACACCATCAACAGATGCATACAAGGATTCATTAGATAATTTTTCATCTAGTGTTGACCGAAATAGAACAATCACAAGGTTTCCACCACCCCGGTTAATAATATCTTCTTTTTTTTTCCAGTGAAAATGCATGGGAGCAACCTGATTTTCTTTGCAGACCATGAGTTTCTCAGCATAGGTTTTCGGATATTTCTCCTTTTTCCTGCTGTTCCCGTTTCGAATTGTAAACAACAAAAGCCCTGTCGTGTCAAAGTGACCGCACCCGTAATCCGTTACATCCCAGCCCAGCATGTTTTCAACGATTTCATCAACCTCATGACCTTTTTGTGCCCAGTCTTTTAGGGTCCAGAATGCAAAGGGAGGTAGTTTGAAACCAATGCTTTCAATCAGTTTTTTTGCAGTTTCAATTTCTTTGTTGATTTTAGATCGTTTCATGAAAATTCCTATATTGTTTATAACAAATCAGGCTTCCCTTTTTTATTGTTATCATAAAAAAATATAAATTTAAATATTATTTTGTTTACTGATTAAATTAATTCTTGTAATTTATATTTTACCTGTTTATAAATGAAATATTATTTAGAATGATAAATGCTTGGCATTATCATTAATTGTTAGTAAAATTTTTTTAAAGGAGGAGACAGATGAATTTTAAATTGTTAGCAAAAATAGCAGCAGTACTGACTTTAGTCGGCATTTTTTCAACAAGTGCGTTTGCAGGAAAAGTGGAAGTTCTTCACTGGTGGACATCAGGTGGTGAAGCAAAATCAGTTGCCGTATTAAAAGACCTTCTGGAAAAAGAAGGACATTCATGGAAAGACATGGCTGTTGCAGGTGGTGCCGGAGAAAATGCAATGACAGTGTTAAAAACCCGTGCAATGGCGGGAAATCCTCCCACAGCCGCACAGGTAAAAGGTCCTGCAATTCAGGAGTGGGCCCAGGAGGGACTTCTTGCAAATCTTGATGCTGTTGCAAAAAAAGAGAACTGGGATAAGCTTGTTCCTTCAGTTGTTACTGATGTCATGAAATATGAGGGCCATTATGTTGCTGTGCCGGTTAATGTTCATAAAATTAACTGGATGTGGTGCAATCCTGCAATATTTATAAAAGCCAAGGCTAAAATTCCTACAACCTGGGCAGAATTTGAAATAGCAGCACAAAAAATTCAAAAAGCAGGGTTCATCCCGGTTGCATTCGGTGGACAGGCCTGGCAGGAGGCAACTGTATTTGAATCTGTCGTCATTGGCCAGGCAGGCGCAGATTTTTATAAAAAAGCCCTTGTGGACACAGACCCCAAAGCATTAAACAGCCCTGAAATGATTAAAGCCCTGGAAACGTTTAAAATGATAAAAAAATATACAGATAAAAATGCGCCCGGCAGGGACTGGAACATGGCAACCTCAATGGTTATCAGAGGTGAGGCTGCCATGCAGTTCATGGGTGACTGGGCAAAAGGTGAATTTACTGCAGCAGGGAAAAATCCCGGATCGGATTATGTTGCCATTCCGGTTCCCGAATCCGCAGGTACCTATCTTTTCAATGTAGACAGTTTTATCATGTTCAATGTAAAAGACAGCGGGGCCAAGGCTGCTCAAAATGCAATGGCAAGACTGATTCTTGGAAATAAATTCCAGGAGGTTTTTAATGTTAACAAAGGTTCTATCCCGGTCAGATCCGGTATTGCAAAAGCAAGCTTTGATGATATTGCCCTCAGATCAATGGATGAATTTGCAGCTACTTCTGCAAACAATACACTTTTGCCAAGCATGGCACATGGCATGGCGGTATTCCCGGCGGTTCAGGGTGCAATTTATGATGTAGTTACAAAATTTTATAATTCCGATATGACAGCCAAAAAAGCAGCTGCTAAATTTGTTACGGCAATAGCTGCAGCAAAATAGGTGTTTCCAAAACAGCAGGCATTTTTTAATGCCTGCTGTTTTCATCCTTAAATAGTTATGTAAAGATCATACCCAATATGATATTTCAAGGTTCAGGAAATCTTAGAAATCAAATTTCCTACATGTCTGACAGACTGCTTCCAAAGCTGGTGCTTGCACCAACTTTTGTGAGTACCATTGTTTTTGTTTACAGTTTTATTTTATGGACAGCCTGGATTTCATTTACTAAATCACGCATGCTTCCAAGATATGAGTTTGAAGGGCTTGTTCAATATATAAAACTTTTTGCAAATGACCGATGGTGGGTTGCAAGTAAAAATCTTTTCATATTCGGCTTTCTTTTCATTATCATCTGTATCATTCTGGGACTGCTGCTGGCCATCTTCCTGGATCAAAAAATCAGAATGGAAGGAACGCTTAGAACCATTTTTTTATACCCCATGGCACTTTCATTCATTGTAACGGGAACTATATGGAAATGGATTTTAAATCCCAGCCTTGGTGTTGAAAGGCTTATGCATGATATGGGATTTTCAAGTTTTCATTTTGACTGGCTTGTTAATTCAGACATGTCTATTTACACGGTGGTTATTGCCGGGGTATGGCAGTCCACAGGTTTTGTCATGGCATTGTTTCTTGCAGGTTTGAGGGGAATTGATGATTCCATAATAAAAGCTGCCCAGATTGACGGAGCAAGTCTGTCCAGAATATATATAAAAATAATCATACCAAGCCTGAGGCCGGTATTTTTCAGTGCTCTGATGATCCTGTCCCATATCGCCATAAAAAGTTTTGACCTTATTGTGGCATTAACCGGGGGTGGTCCCGGATATTCCTCAGATGTTCCTGCAACTTTTATGTATTCTTTTGCATTCACAAGGGGCCAGCTGGGTTTGGGTGCAGCAAGCTCAATGGTAATGTTCGGGGCTGTGCTTGCCATTATCATACCCTACCTTTATTCTGAGTTAAGGAGCCGGGGCAATGAATAACGAAAATTTTATAAACGGTTACCAAAAAACACCTGCAATGCTTTTTTTCAGGGCAGCGATATATGCAATCCTTATAATTACAGCAATATATTTTTTAATCCCCCTGATTATAATGATTTTTACATCTGTAAAAACCATGAATGACATTAGAACAGGAAATTTTTTATCTTTTCCCAGAGAATTTACCCTTGATGCATGGAAATCAGCCTGGGATACAGCCTGCATTGGCGTTACATGCAACGGGATAAAGGGTTATTTCTGGAATTCTGTCAAGATAACTGTTCCTGCGGTTTCCATATCAACCATCATTGGTGCTGCCAATGGCTATGTATTTTCAAAATGGAAATTTTGGGGCAGTGAAGTCTTTTTTTCTATCCTGCTGCTGGGCTGTTTTATCCCTTTTCAGATTATTCTTCTTCCCATGGCAAAGTTGCTCGGCATGATGGGTTTGGCCCAGACTCTGCCGGGGCTGATACTTGTTCATATTATTTACGGCCTTGCTTTTACAACCCTGTTTTTCAGAAATTTTTACGTCACAATACCCCAGGAGCTGGTCAAGGCGGCTAAAATTGATGGTGCAGGATTTTTCAGGATTTTTTTTAAAATAATGCTGCCGGTTTCAATCCCTATTTTTGTTGTATGCATTATCTGGCAGACAACACAGATATGGAATGATTTTCTTTTTGGCGTTGTTTTTTCATCAGGAGAAACCCAGCCGGTTACAGTGGCTTTGAACAACCTTGTAAACACTTCCACCGGAGTGAAAAAATATAATGTGGATATGGCAGCAGCTATCATTGCAGCCCTGCCGACCATGGTTGTATATATTGTTGGCGGAAAATATTTTTTGCGTGGTCTTACAGCCGGATCTGTAAAAGGATAAAGATTTATTTATGGCATCTTTAAATATTGAAAATGTAAAAAAGCAATTTGGCCGGGTTGAAGTTCTTAAAGATATATCAATTGAGATAGCCCATGGTGAGTTTCTTGTACTTGTTGGTCCTTCGGGATGCGGCAAATCAACACTTTTAAACCTTATTGCAGGCCTTGAAACCATTTCTTCGGGGACAATTAAAATAGGGAACAGGGATGTGACCCATATTGCTCCTAAAGACCGTGATATCGCAATGGTTTTCCAGTCCTATGCACTCTATCCCAATATGAATGTGAAAAAAAACATATCATTTGGACTTGAGACAAGAAAAATACCAAAAGCAGAGATAGAAAAACAGGTGTCAAAAGTTGCTTCAATGCTTCAGATTGAAGATCTTTTAGACCGAAAACCAGCCCAGCTTTCAGGTGGGCAAAGGCAGAGAGTTGCCATGGGAAGGGCGCTTGCAAGAGAGCCTTCTATTTTTCTTTTTGATGAACCTTTGTCCAACCTGGATGCAAAGCTCAGGGTTGAAATGCGATCGGAAATTAAACTGCTGCACCAAAAGGTTGGTACAACCATTGTCTATGTGACGCATGACCAGATCGAGGCAATGACTTTGGCAGATCGCATTGCAATCATGAAAGACGGGATTATTGAGCAGTTTGGAATGCCCAGAGATATCTATGAAAATCCTGCCACCATGTTTGTTGCAGGATTTATAGGATCGCCTTCAATGAATTTTATTCCTTGTGAAATTATTGAGCATGATGGAGAACTCAAAATACTTCTTTTTGCCCATAATGATGAGAAATGTTTTGTTCCGGTCCGAGGTCTATGCAGTTCTCCTGAAAAATGGAAGGGAAGGTCTATTGTCCTTGGGGTCCGGCCTGAACAGATCAGTGCATTCTCTTCAATAGAACCAGAAAACCATTTGGTTTTCAAACTTAAATGCCAGGTCCGGGTCACAGAGCCGACAGGACCGGACACACTTATTTTTACACAGATTAATAACCATAAAACCACCTGTAGGATTCATCCGGATAAGGCTAAATTACCCGGAGAAAGTATGGTACTTGGCTTTGATGTCTCAAAGGCAGTCTTATTTGATCCCAAAACTCAAAAAAGAGTTTATTAGCAAATGAAAGGCAATAAACCGGAAATTAAAACCTGTCATCAACCAAAATATCAGGTTGGTATTGATCTTGGTGGTACGAAAACCGAAGTTATTCTTTTGACAAATAAAGGCAAAGAACTTTTCAGGGAGCGGGTGGCCACTCCCGTGGATACAAAGAATAATTACACGTCTGTTCTTGAAACCATCCATACCCTTGTAAGTCAGGCTTTATCTGTTGTTTCTCCTACAGATGATTACACCATTGGGGTTGGGATTCCCGGTACAATAGATAAAAAAACCGGGGTTGTCCAAAATGCAAATACCACCTGGCTTGCAGGCCATTATTTTAAGATGGACCTTGAAAAAAAAATTGGAAAAGAAATTTACATGGATAATGATGCCAATTGTTTTACGCTTGCAGAAGCCATTGGTGGTGCGGCAAAAGGGTATAAAATAGTATTTGGTATTATTATGGGTACAGGATGTGGCGGTGGACTTTGCATTAATGGAATACTTCACAGCGGGAATCATGGAATTGCCGGAGAATGGGGGCATTTTTCCATTGATCCTGAAGGAGAGAAGTGTTTTTGCGGTAATATTGGATGTATTGATACCAAGTTGACCGGGACAGGCATGGCCAGATCGTATAAAAAGCAGATGAATCAAGATTTATCTGCAGAAAAAATCGTGAAACTGGCTAGAAAGAATGATAAAGAATGCAGACAAATATTTGATCAATTTCTTGATGATTTTGGTAAGAGTGTCGGGGGGTTGATTTCAATATTAGATCCGGATGCCATTGTCCTGGGAGGAGGGCTTTCCAATATTCCGGAACTCTATACAATTGGGATAGAACGAGTCAGAAAGTATGCTTACCATAAAGAGGTGAGAACCCCTATCCTTAAAAATTTTTTAGGTGATTCTGCCGGTGTGTTTGGTGCGGCCTGGCTTGGGTGTAATACCTGATGACAATTGTGATTGACAGGTGACTCAATGGTCAATTTTTTTAAAAATCGGATCAGATTAAGGACCATTGAACTTGAAAAGAGTAATGAAGACCTCAATAATATCAAGGATGAGCTGGAGAAAACTATTGCAAAAAGAACAGCCCAGCTTAAAAGGTTGAATGAGCATCTTGTCTATAACGAGGAAAATGAAAGAAAGGCAATTGCATCCGATCTTCATGACAGTGTCACTCAAACCCTTGCCATAAGTATATCTAAACTAAAAAATATCCGGGAATCTGATAAGAGTATCAATAAAGGGGATCTTTTAGAAATTCAAGGATATCTTGAGCAGTCTGTCAGGGAAATCCGGTCATTGATTTATCAACTAAGCCCTCCAATACTGGATGATTTTGATATTGAGATTGCACTGGGTTTTTTAATAGAGGAAACAAATGCCAAGCACCACAGTAATTTTCATTATATAAATAATATTGAAGACCCGGTTCACCTGGATCAGGCGGTTAAGGTTACTTTATACAGAGCGGTAAATGAACTGATTACCAACATTCTAAAGCACTCCGGTTCTAAAAATGGCCGGATCGAAGTTTCAAAAATCAAAGAAACAATAATGGTAAGGGTTGAGGATCAAGGTTCCGGTTTTGATATAGAGAAGATAAAAGACTCAGATTCGTTTGGGTTTGGATTACACAGTCTTTCAGAGCGGATGGAAAATCTTGGGGGAAAAATTCAAGTTGATTCAAAATCTGGAAAAGGAACAATAATTGTTTTGACAGCACCCGTATCTTTAAGCAAAGATAACGAATATGAAAAAAGTTAAAATTATCATAGCAGATGATCATAGCATTTTACAGCACGGGCTATGCAACTCCCTGGAAATGGAAAAAGGCTTTGAGGTTGTTGCGAAAGCGGATTCAGGCCATTCAGCCATTAAACTTACAAACCTGCACCGACCGGATGTGGTTATCATGGATGTCAGTATGCCATATCTTAACGGGATAGAAGCGACAAAACAAATTCTTGCTAAAAATCCTGAAATAAAAGTTATTGCACTTTCCATGCATATGGAAAAAATTTATGTCACTGGAATGATGAATGCCGGGGCTTCAGGATATATATTAAAATCGTGTTCCTTTAAAGAATTGGTAAAATGTATCCAAACCGTTTTGTCAGGGAAACACTTTTTCTGCCAGGAGGTAAAACACCTGATCACAGATAAGGATTGTGTCCCTGTAACAGATAGCCCAGTTTCAGTCTTTTCATTATTGTCGAAAAGAGAGCGGGAGGTATTGCAATTGATTGCAGAAGGGCATAAAAGCAGGAAGATTGCAGAAAAATTAAATATCAGTGTCAAAACTATCGATATCCACCGGACAAATTTAAAAACCAAACTGAATATTCACAGTATTGCCGAGCTGACCAAGTTTGCTATTGCAGAAGGATTGACATCTTCTTTGTTATAACCGGTAATTTTCCATTCAGCTTGTTTTTAATCCGGCAAAAGTTAAAGAAATCAGGATTTGGTAAAAGCCATAAAAAATCCCCTGTAATTGGGATTACAAAACAGGGGATTTTTTGGAGTTGAAATAGTCTTATTTCAACAGGAGAAAGTCATGTGTTTATGGCAAACTAACCTATTACAGATACTCCTTTATTTTTAAAACTTTCAAGATTGGCCCTGGCTTTTTCTTTTTTATCCCTTGATGCTTTCAGTATTGCATCTTCAGCATTGGTTGCATACTTTGGATTATCCTCATATTTATAACTTTCCAATATTTTTTCAAAAGCCCCTGCCAAAACTGCCCTGCCAAGCAGAGTTCTGGTAACAACAGTTGTCCAGCCCTTATCTGCTCCAAGCCCTCCAAAAGAAATATCAGCATATTCTGCTGAAAAATCACTGCAAAGGTTACATGCTGTCCGTTTTACAATATCTAACTCTTTAATAGGTATTGTTTTTGTCTCTTCAGACACAAGAGTTATAATTAAATTATCTTTAATGTTTATATTTTCAATGTCTTTATATTTAAAGCCGTATTTATTTTCGATTTCATGAAATTCCTTATCATGAAAAATAAAATTGCCTGAACAAAAAAGGCCAAAGCAGAATTCAATGGAATCCGCAGGTACAAGACCAATAGCCTGCATTTTTCTAATGGTATTTATCTGGCAGGGAGTCCCCACAAATGCAATCCTCTCGATTCCCTCTTTCCTTAACTCTTGTAATGCTTTTACAGAAGGAGAAAAAGTCGAATACTCGTCGGCAAAATTTGCCATGCCATGGGAGGCTTCAAAATGAGTACCGGCAGAATCAAGAATATCCTTTTTTGAAGTTGCAAGCCAGGGCATCCTTCCTTTTTCAGTGTTTTTTGATACAATTGCCCCATTGATTCTTCCGGTTTCAAAAAGATGAAGCAAAATAGCAGTTACAACTCCTCCGTCAGTCCCTCTTTGTCTTACAGTTTTATCCTTTGCACGGGCAACAGAGGTGCCGATAATCCTCCCCGCAGGAGCACTCCAATTCGCTCTTTTTTTAATTTCATCATCAAGTTCAGAAATTTCAGGGCAGATCATATAACAAAGTCCACATTCAATACATTTTTCAATAGCATCGTAACATGGTTTTCCTGTGTCATCAAAAGTAAGTGCACCATAATTTATTGCAGAACAGAATGTTACACAACCGCCGCAATGATGGCATCTTCCTTTTTTCTGTACGTCCTGAATAAGATTAAAAAAAGTTTTCATGGATATCTCCTCTATTTAAATTGGAAAAAAGAGTGTTTCCCTTTGAATCCACAACATTGAGTGCTACGACAGGACCGCCGTCCAGGCGGTGGGTTGCACAGCTTACTCAGGGATCATAAGCACGAACAGACATCTCAATTTTATTCAAGATTGTCTCATCAATGTTTCCATCTTTAATCAGCATTCTTGCTGACTGTTCAACACTCATGCTGATGGGTGCAAGGTTATGGGTTGTACCGACAATCATGTTGGCTGATTTAATGCATCCGTTCTCATCAGTTGTGTAATCATGAATCAATGTGCCACGGGGTGCTTCAACATGACCTACACCTCTGCCTCCTTTTGGAGTTACATCATTTCTTGTCTTTTGATCTGTTATGGAACTGTCATTAAGAAGTTCCAGGGTTTTTTCACAGGCATAAACAAGTTCTATGAGACGTGCCCAATGGTAAAGCAGTGTTTGCTGAGCAGGTCTGCCAAAATTTTTTCTAAACTCTTCAAGTTCTGCCTGGGCAAGCGGTGTTGATATCTGGTCACAAATATTTATACGTGCAAGGCAATTGGATCTGTAGATACCTTTTGGAGCATCAAGATCCATGGAAAAGCCTTCGTTCCATGATTTTGCATAGGGATATTTACCATAGGAAACATCAACCGGATGCTCACTTATATAATCAAGATAATCAGAATCATCAAAGTCATCATATGAACCATCCGGTTTCATGAGTCGCAGTTTTCCGTCATAAAAATTAAGCGATCCTTTATCATCCACTGTTCCTATAAAACCAGTTGTGATTGTTCCAAGGGTTGTTACAAGGTCGAGATATTTTGGAAAAATCTCCTCTTTTGCATATTTCATGGAAAATTTTGCAAATCCAAGAAGTTCTTTTGTATTTTCCACAAGTTCTTTTTTTTGACTTTCGGACATTGGCTTGGAAAATCCGCCTGGAACACCGGCTATTGGATGAATTACCCTGCCTGCAAATTTTTCCATCATCATCTGGCTCAGTTGGCGCATTTGTACAACCCTTTTGGCAAGATCGGGCGCTGCACCCACAATTCCAATAATATTTCTTACAGAATAATCTGCATCCGGTCCCATGACAAAATCAGGAGCTGCAAGAAAATAAAAATGAAGTATTTTATCATTAATATGTGCCATGTTCTGCATGCATTCCCGCAGTATATGCCCTGCAGGTGCAACCTTTGCACCAAAACAGCCATCAACTGCTTTTACCGATGCCATGTGATGATGCCAGGGACAAATGCCGCATATTCTTGTTACAATCCTTGTGACTTCTTCTGCAGGCTTACCCTCGACATATTTTTCAAAACCTCTTATACTGCTGAAATGAGTTATTGCCTCTTTCACATTACCGCTGTCATCCAGATTTATCTCAATACTGGCATGACCTTCTATGCGGGATAAGGGTTGTATGTTTATTTTTCTTCCCATATTATTTTTCTCCCGATTTATTTTTCTGTCTGGTTTTTTCCTGATCTATTTTTTTTGGAAACAAGCCTGTTATGAGCCCCTGAAAACCTTAAAAGGTTATCCCTGTCCGGCAAAGTCTTAATATCTATACCATTGCTGACCAGTGCGTTCAGCATATCAAGAAGCTGGTTGCCATTCTGCTGTACCGGACCGTAGCATCCCCTGCAGGGCACCCGGGCACTGATACACTTTGGAGCACTTCCTTCGGCGCCTGCACATCCTGCTCTGGTCACAGGTCCCATGCAGAGATATCCCTGCTCTAAAAGACAGCGCATATCATCAATGGGCTTATCAGGATCAAATTCAGGTGTTGTAATAAATCTTTTAATTTCTTTAACATCACCTTTTCCTTCACGCCTTGCAGGACAGGTATCGCACACGCTTTTAAAAGGTAACTCTATGTCTTCACCCTTTAACAGACCCAGTATTGCTGCTGCAATATGATCCGGGTGGGGAGGGCAGCCCGGCAGATATATATCCACATCTATTTTTTCATCCAAAGCATAACACCTGTCAAGAAGAGGAGGCACACCTTGTGTCGGCACTTTGCCTCCAGTATCCGTACTTTCTGTGGAATAGTATCTGTCATAGAGTTCATCATTGGTATAGGAATTTATAAGAGCCGGGATTCCCCCATGGGTTGCGCATGTACCCAGGGCAATGAGAACATCACATTTTTTTCTCATTTCCAAAGCAACCTCAAGATGCTCATCATTCCTGATTCCGCCACTTAGCAGTCCAACCGTGGCTTTGGGAATATCGATATGTTCCTTATCTCCAAGTTGTCCTAAATGCTTGTGATCCATTAATACCGGAATATGAACAAAATTAAGTTCGGGAAGCAGATCAAGCAAAGTCTCACCTAAGTTAAGGATTGCTATTTCACAACCTGAACATGAGTTTAACCACTCACTGGCTACATTGACTGGCATTCCTCCACCTCCTTTTTTCCAAACGTGTTAGGACCAAGGGTTTTTATTTTTTGCGTAAACTGAGTCACCTTCTGGGCAAACCTGGGGCCTTCTGCCCCGGAAACCCATTCAATAGCATATCTTTCAGGATCAATACCTATATCCTCAAGAAGCATATTTATTACATCGGTTCTGGCCAGAGCTTTGTGATTACCATCCAGGTAATGACATTCACCAAGATGTCAGCCCATAACCATGATGCCGTCAGCACCTTTTTTTAAAGAATCCACCACAAGCTCAGGATGTACCATCCCTGAACACATAACCCTGACAACTCTAATGTTTGCAGGGTATTCAAGTCTTGATACACCGGCCAGATCACCTCCGGCATAGGCACACCAATTGCAGCAAAAACCGATTATTACCGGTTCAAAATTATCAGACATTATATATTTCTCCTTATTATTTTATTCATTCAAGCATTCTCCAGTATTGTATCCACCTGGGCTTTAAGCTGACTTGGAGTAAATCCGTCCACGATAATGCCCTCTTTCGGGCATGTTGCAGCACATATACCGCAACCCTTGCACAAAGCATTATTGGTTCTAACCTTTTTGTATTTTCTGCCATTTTCTTCATATTCTTCAAGAACAATGGCATTATAGGGACAAACATCAATACAAAGAGCACACCCATCACAATTTTGGGTCACACGGGACTTTATCGCATCAAGTTTCATTCTCTTTTTTGAAAGAATAACTCCTGCGCGGGATGCAGCAGCCTTGCCTTGAGCAATAGATTCATTTATTGGTTTGGGATAATGACACATGCCTGCCAGAAAAATTCCGTCAACAGTTGAGTCAACAGGCTTAAGTTTTGGATGTGCTTCGGAAAGAAAGCCGTCACTGTTTATACCGCACTTGAATATATTTACCAAAGAAGAATTATCATTGGGCAAAATAGCCGTTGCAAGCACTATGCGATCCGCTTTTATTTCCAGAGGAAGTTGAACGATAGGATCAAAAATTTTAACAACTATATCATCGCCTTTCTTTAACACCTCAGGTTTTTTATCCGGAGTGTAGTTAATAAAAATAACGCCAAGATCCCGGGCTTCTTTATAAAGAATTTCACGGTCAGCATAGGTTCTTATATCTCTGTTAAGAACAAAAATTTCCATTGCAGGATTCATTTTTTTTAGGTCCACTGCATTTCTTATTGCAGTGGTACAACATACCCTGCTGCAATAGGGTCTCTGATTATCCCGGGAACCGACACACTGAATAAAAACCGTACTGTCAGCATTTGAAGCACCTGATTTATGTTGAATCATGAGTTTATCAAACTCCAGAGATGTTAAAACTCTCTTGTCTTTATTATACATATATTCATCCGGAATATATGCTTTCCCGCCCGTTGCGAGAATGCAGACACCAAATTCAATCGTTTCTGTATTATTTTCCTCTTTGATTTTACCAATAAAGTTGCCCACTGATCCTGATACGGATTCCAGAGTAGTATTTGTACACACCCTTATAAGATCATTATTTTCAATCTCTAACAGCATCTTATAAAGACCTGATCTTACATTTTCCTGCTTCCATGTTTTATAAAGGTCAATGGCAACTCCCCCAAGTCTTTGTGCCTTTTCTATGATAATAGTTTCATATCCCTGGGCAGCTAAATTTAAAGCCGAGCTCATGCCTGCAAGTCCGCCTCCAATAACCAGAGCTATAGGAGTAACATTAACTTCGATATCCTTTAGAGGGTAATTTTCTATAACCTTTGCCACTGCCATTCTGATCTGATCTTTTGCCTTTGCCGTGGCTTTTTCAGGTTCATTAGGATGAACCCAGGAATTTTGATTCCTGATATTGGCCATCTCAATCATATATTTGTTAAGACCGATATTCTGCAATGTCTCCTGAAAAAGAACTTCATGGGTTCTTGGGGTACATGCTGCAATGACAACTCTGTTCAGATTTTTTTCTTTGATTTTTTCAGCTATCAAATCCTGAGTATCTGTGGAACATGTAAAAAGATTATTTTCAACATAATCAACAGCGGTCAGTGTTGATGCATATTGAGTAACATCTTTTACATCAATAACACCAGCTATATTGGTACCGCATGAACAAACAAAGACCCCCACTCTTGGCTCCTGCCCTGTAATGTCCTGCTCTTGGGGCCATGTTTTTTCTTTTGTGAGACTGCCTTTTGAACTAGCGAGAAGCGCTTCAACATCAGCAGCAGCAGAAGAAGCAAAAATTACAGATTTTGGAATGGCTTTGGGAGAATGAAATGCACCTGTAACAAATACGCCGTCCCTTGTTGTGGAAACCGGATTAAAGCTGCCTGTTTTAGCAAAATTATGCTGTGTCAGATCAAAATCAAATTGCCCGGATAGTTTCGTTGCATCAACAGGTGCTTCCATACCAATAGAAAGGATAACCATATCAAAGTATTCTTTGTTCTGGGTGCTGGTTTCATCTGCCCAGGTCATGACAACACCAACACCATCCGGTCCTTTGAGTATGGTATGAGGACGAGCCCTTACATATTTCACACCCTTGTCTTTTGAAGATTCATAATAACGCTCGTATTCCTTTCCGGACGCTCTTATGTCCATATAAAATATGACCTGTTCACCATCACAATCAAGGTGTGAGTTGGTCATGACTGCCTGTTTAATGGAATACATGCAGCACATACTTGAACAATACCCGTTATCCGTGCAGTTTGTATTTCTGGACCCAACACACTGGATCCAGGCAATTTTTTTAGGAATACCGCCATCGGAAGGCCTTGACAGATGCCCCATGTTTGGACCGGAAGCAGAGAGTATACGTTCATATTCTATACTTGTAACAACATCAGGAATATTATCGTATCCATAATAATCAATCCCTTTAGGAGAGAAAAATTTGAATCCGGGAGCCAGAATAACAGAACCCACATTAAGTTCAACAAACTCAGGTTTCATATCAAGATCAATGGCTCCTGTGGGACATACTTTCTCACAGGCTCTGCACCTGCCTTTTATATGATAAATACAATTTTCAGAATCTATGGCATACTTGAGAGGAACTGTCTGCCCGTATTTAATATAAGCAGCCTTTCGTGTATTTAAGTTTGCATTAAATTCATCAGGGACTTTTTTAGGACACTTTTCAGCACACAATCCGCATGCAATACATTTGCTTTCATCAATAAATCTTGGATTTTTCTTAATGGTAATTGTGAAATTTCCTTGTTCACCTGTGACATTTTCAACTTGTGAAAGTGTCAACAATTCAATATTCAAGTGCCGACCGCACTCAACCAGTTTAGGTGAAATAATTCACATGGCACAATCATTGGTGGGAAACGTCTTGTCCAGTTGAGCCATTACCCCGCCTATTCCTGAACTCTTTTCAACAAGATAAACATAGTATCCTGAATCTGCCATATCCAATGCTGCCTGAATTCCGGCAATACCGCCACCAACAAGCAGGACGGAACCAATAGGTTTGTTTGTCATATTTACCTCACTTTATATTATTGTTTTATTTAACTTTGTAATAAAATAAAAAAAGGATTTGCCCCCAATATTAATCTGGAAACAAATCCTTTTATTTTATAGACTAAATATTATCTGTTCATTTATCCATGCACATGCCTCTGGAATTGCTTTTTTAACTTCATCTGAAAGACCGGGAGCAATGACATTTGGGACTTCATCGGTATGAACACAATAAACCCTAACGTCAACGTTTAATCCCTTTAATTCTGCAAGTAAATTTGAAGAAGGAGATTGATGAAGAGAGAAATCATTCATTTTTTCTTTTGGAACATCAGCCAGGCTTATTTCAAAAAGTTCTCCTGGTTTTTTCCCTTTAACAGTAACAGCATCTATGACAAAAATCTGTTTGGGTTTATCCTCCATGAGCAGAAGGTCAAATACAAAATCCCTGATCCCGGTCCCTGCATCCAGGGCAAGTACGCAACCGGGCAATGTATAATGCTCATTGAGATAATTAATAACTTCAGGGCCAAATCCGTCATTGCCAAACAAGGTGTTTCCACAACCGAAAATCAGCACTTTTTTTTCATAAATCAACGTTTCCACTGCCGCCACTAATCATACCTTTATTACAATAAATTAAATGCTAATTATTGTATGAATTAACATTGAAAAACGTTGCTTTTAACAAAAATACATTCTCTATACACAGAGAAAAAAAGGTAAAGCATTATCAGATTAAAATTGAGTTGTCAATAGTTTTTTTCTCGAAAATTTCTTGACACATTTTACAAAGGGTGTTAAAAGTCGCTTGTTTAAAAAAAATGATCGGGGCGTAGCGCAGTCTGGTAGCGCACTTGTCTGGGGGACAAGTGGTCGCAAGTTCAAATCTTGCCGTCCCGACCACCTCATCTTTAAATCCTTTCTTTCTTTCGCCTTGACTTTCTAATTTAGATCGAATAGTCAAATTACTATATTTTGTTTTGAGAATTTGGGTCGCTATAAAAAAAATATTATAAAGCTAGTATGAATTGACCAAACAAACCTTCAAAGGTTTCGTTACACTCAATATAGCCAGGAGGGAACGAATTGATGAAATTGGACAGGTTGGTGTTATTAATATTATTCATGGTTTTACTCATTTCTTTTTCACCTGCTGCAGCCAAAGACCATTCTGCCGACGAAAATCATTCCACACACGAAGTTACAGGCCTTTCCAACACCACTGCGGATCAGAAACATGATCAAGAGCATGACCCGGGAGCTCATGGTCATGTGAACCTGGGGGAGACGCTGCCGTTGTACAGTTGTATTCCCTTTGCATGCATGTTGTTATCCATTGCCTTACTTCCGCTTATCGCCGGTAATATCTGGCATCATCATTTCGGCAAGATTTCGGCATTCTGGGCAGCCTGTCTTGCTCTGCCGTTTATCTATGCCTATAAAGGCATTGCAATCCATGAGATTCTTCATATTATTCTGGCAGACTATGTTCCTTTTATTATCCTGTTATGGGCGCTGTTTACCATTTCCGGCGGTATTTTACTTAAGGGGACATTAAGAGGGACCCCCATTGTCAACACGATCATTATACTGATCGGTACCATCCTTGCATCCTGGATGGGGACAACAGGCGCTGCCATGCTATTGATCCGGCCATTTTTGCGGGCAAATGACCATCGAAAGAATAAAACCTTTATGGTGGTATTCTTTATTTTTCTGGTGGCCAATATCGGCGGGGCATTGACACCTCTTGGCGATCCACCATTATTTTTGGGATTTCTCCATGGGGTCAGTTTTTTCTGGACCTTTAAAATTATGCCGCATATGCTTGTAGCATCAATTATCCTGTTGGTTGTTTATTTTTTCCTTGACACCTATCATTATAAAAAAGAAGGGGCAAAAGCCCCGGATGATGGAGAGAAAAAGCCGTTGCGACTGGTGGGAACCTATAATTTTATTTTTCTTGGGGGTGTGGTGGGTGCCGTTTTAATGAGCGGTATCCTGGATTTGGGGGAAGTCTCAACCTTTGGTATTCACAGGGCAACTCAGGACTGGCTCAGGGACGGACTTCTCATTGTTTTTGGGATAGGGTCTCTTATGGCGACACCCAAAGTTCTCAGGGAGGAAAATGAGTTTTCATGGTTTCCGATTATTGAGGTGGCCTATCTTTTTATTGGAATTTTTATTACCATGATTCCATGCCTGCTATTGCTTAAAGCAGGGCCCAACGGAGCATTTGCATTTCTTATTAATGCAGTAAAAGAACCCATTCACTACTTTTGGGTGACAGGGATGCTATCGGCTTTTCTGGACAATGCACCTACTTATCTGACCTTTTTTAATACAGCCCTTGGCAGTTTTTATGCCGGTATGGCAGAGAGCAGTTCTGTTCCATTATTAATGACGGAAAATGCGGTCTATCTTAAGGCAATTTCAAGCGGAGCCGTCTTTTTCGGTGCCTGTAGTTATATTGGAAATGCACCCAATTTTATGGTTCGATCCATTGCTACTGAGGCTGGAACTGAGATGCCTAGTTTTTTCGGATATATTTTGAAATATTCTTTAGTTTTTTTAATTCCAACCTTTGTTATTGTAAGCTTTATTTTCTTTTAATATACTGGTTTTAAGGGAATTTGCGCTTTGAATAGGAGTAATGCAGTCAATGATTATCGATCTTAAAGGATTAAAGTTAGCCATAATTGGTGGAAACAGCCCCTGTAAACAAATTCTTGAAATATTGCTGGGACCCGGATTAAAAGAACTGGACCCTAAGGTTATAGTGGTTGCAGATACCTTGACCCGGGTTGAAGGTATCCAATATGCCCGGGAAAAGGGCATATTTACAACCATGGATTATGATGAAGTTTGTAAGCTTTCCGATATGTATGTTATTTTAAAATTAAAAAATGATGAAATATTGAGTTGTATACTGGAAAAGGTGAATACGGAACATGTCAGCATTATTGACCTTGATGCCTACAGGGCCACGTCATTTCTAAATTTTTTAAAATCAGAGGAAGAAAGACTAAAGATTAAAAGAACAATCCAGTCGGATGAGATCGATAAGAGTGAAATTGTAAAACTGTTTGATCAGTTTACTGCGACAATTAAAGAGAATGCCGAGGAAGAGAATAGATACTTAAAAGATGAAAGAGAGGACTTGATTGAGATGGAAAAAGAGCTTTTTCAAATCATTCAGGGCAGTATGATTCCAACCTTTATCATCAACAATGAACATATAATTACTCATTGGAACTGGGCCTGTGAAAAACTGACCGGACACAATGCCTATGAGCTGGTGGGAACTGACCGGCAGTGGGTACCTTTCAGATCTGCAAAGAGACCGACCATGGCAGATGTAATTGTGGGCGAAATGTCTGAACAGGAGGTATCAAAATATTATGGTTCCTCATGGAGAAAATCAGGTCTGATTAATGAGGCTTATGAAGCCGAAGAGTTTTTCCCGCATATAGGGGAAAATGGAAAATGGATTTTTTTCACAGCCGCTCCCATAAAATCTCCCGATGGCAAGGTAATGGGTGCCATAGAGACATTAAAAGATATCACGGAAGATAAAAAAACACAGGAAGAGCTTGAACTGCAGGATAAGGAGCTTTCCACACTCTATGATAAATATAAGAAATCAGAGGAAAAATACCGTTCTTTGTTTAACAATAACCCAAATCCGATTTTTATTATTGACCGGCAAACCCTTGAGATCCTGGATGTGAATCATCGTGTGGAGGAGGACTATGGGTATATAAAACCCGAATGTTTAGGAACGCCTTTTTTGGAAATTGGGGATACATCCGATGAAACCATCAAAGAAGGCCTGGAAGGGCTTGCTGTTAATAAATCCATACTGTTTACCAAGAAAAAGCATTTTAAGAAAGATAAGACCTCGTTTTTTGTAAACATTAAGGTTGTGAATGCAATCTATAGTCACAGGGATGTCCTGATTGCATCGGCAACTGATATCACTGAAAGCGTTGAAAAAGAAACCCAGCTGATCCAGGCAGGAAAACTGGCCACCCTTGGGACCATGGCAGCCGGGATGGCCCATGAAATCAATCAGCCATTAAATGTCATACAGATTTGTTCAGATCTGATCCTGAAGATGATAAAAAAGGGTGTCAGGATTCCCGACGATGAGCTGACCATGATGGCCAATGATATTATTGATAATGTTGCCAGGGCAGCCGGTGTTATCAAGCATGTCAGGGATTTTGCAAGGCAATCTGATAGGGATCTTAAAAAAATGGTGATTAATGATCCCATCAATGATGTATTCAAGGTACTTGGACACCAGTTGTCTGTTCATTCCGTTAAAGTTGAGGTTGACCTTGATCCTGAAATTCCGGAAATTCGTGCAGAACATAATCGCCTGGAGCAGGTGTTTATTAACCTTGTGACCAATGCCATTGATTCCATGGATGAAAGAGCTGAAAAAGAAGAGGGTCCGATTGAGAAAATATTGGAAATCAAAACATATGCCCAGAAAAAATGGGTGATAACCAAGGTGTCTGATACCGGGATTGGTATGACCAATGAGGTGAAAAGAAAGATATTTGAGCCCTTTTTTACGACTAAAGAAACCGGTAAGGGGACCGGCCTTGGAACCAGTATCAGTTTTGGAATCATAAGAGATTACGGTGGAACCATTGACATTCTAAGTGAGTATGGAAAAGGTGCTACATTTATAATCAAGTTTCCGGCAATTGAATAAGGAAATAAATTATGTCAGCCAATAAGATATTAATTGTTGATGATGAAGAGATTATTGTCAGGCTGCTCTCCATGTCTCTTCGAAGTGACGGTTATGAAACGGTTACAGCCCTTAGTGGTGAGCAGGGACTTGAAGTTTTTAAAGCTGAATCACCCGATATCGTGGTGACGGATATAAAAATGCCGGGAATGGACGGACTTGAGCTGCTGAAAATGATTAAGGAAATTGATCCTGAAAAAGAAGTGATCATTGTAACAGGGCATGGAGATATTGATTCAACCATCACGGCATTGCAGTATGGCGCCAGTGATTTTATCAACAAACCTGTCAGGGATGAATCCCTTGCCATTGCCCTTGACAGAGCAAAAGCAAAGATTGATATCAGAGAAAAACTCAGAGAATATACTGAAAACCTGGAACTTAAAATCGCAGAAGCCACCGAGGATATCCGGCGAAAATCAAATTTTCAACGGCTTTTAATAAAAAGTTCCAATGATGCCATTGTTGCCTTTGATCATGATTGGAAAGTCGTTGTGTACAACCCTGAAGCCGCAAGGATGTTTGGCGAGGCTGCAAAAGATGTTAGACATCAAATGACCATAGATGACCTGTATACGCCAAAAATTGCCAGGATATTTAAAAATCAGGCCAAAAAAGAAAAACAACACAACATGCTTCCCTGGAGAGAAAATATAATAAACACTAAAGACGGCAGACAAATACCGGTTCGGTATAATAGCAATGTCCTTCATGAAAAAGGGGATTTTGTAGGGACGGTTAGTTTTTTTCAGGACCTAACGGAAATAAAACGGCTTGAAACGGAATTGGTTCAGTCGGAACGGTTGGCTGCTGTAGGGCAGACTATTAGTGGTCTTGCCCACTACGTAAAGAATATTCTCATAGGACTTCAGGGTGGCAGTTATGTCGTTGATGTGGGAATTGCCAAAAACAATACGGAAAAGTTCAAAACAGGCTGGGAAACGATAAAGAGAAATATTAAAAGAATAGGGGACTTGACCCAGGACCTTTTAACCTATTCAAAGCAGAGGGAGCCGGAATTTGAACCGTGTTTGCCCAATGATATTGTTGATGAAGTGATCGAACTGGTAAAAGATTTTGCAGAATCAAAAGATGTTTTTATTTCAAAAGAATTTGATCCCGGTATTGGGGAAGTCGCGGCTGATTCACAAACGATTCATCGCTCTTTGCTTAACCTGATAAACAATGCCATTGATGCCTGTATTGAGGATGAAGATACCTCCAAAAAACATGAAGTAAAGGTAAAAACCTATAGGGATAAAAATAATTACTTTTGTTTTGAGGTTAAAGATAATGGCTGTGGTATGGATAAAAATACACAAAAGCAGTTGTTTGACCCTATGTTCAGTTCTAAAGGGGGAAAGGGAACAGGTCTGGGACTTCTTGTTACATCAAAGCTCATAGAAGAACACAATGGAGTGATTGAAACAAAAACCAGTCCTGGAGACGGTAGTACATTTACGATTAAACTTCCCTATGAAAAAGCAAATTAAGGTTGATATAGATTGACCAAGGAGGACAGATTATGAGTAAAAAGGTTCTTGTGGTAGATGATGATCAGGATGTCAGGTCATTTGTTGTCACAGTTCTGGAAGAAAACCAGTATATGCCTTTGGTCGCTCAAGATGGTATAGAAGGTTTTGAAATGATTGAAAAAGAAAAACCAGATCTGGTGATTCTTGATGTGTTGATGCCCAGGGGGAGCGGGATTCGATTGTATCGCAAGCTGAAAACAGATAAAAATTTTAATCAAATACCCATTATTATGTTTACAGGGATTACGCTTCGATCTTTTTTAAAATCTCAAAAAGCACTAGAAGAATTTAAGGGAGGGGAAGTCCCCGAACCTGATATCTACCTGGAAAAACCGGTTGAACCGGAAGAGTTAATTGCAGCAATCAAGAAAAAACTGGGTTAATCAATAAGATATAAATATTGCCATCGGAGAAAATATGGAAATAAGAAAATTACTTTTTGTGACAAAATTTGAAGACCTTTGTTATGATGCACTCAACTCTCTATTGATACTCAGAAATGCGGCATTGGAACATGTCATTTTTTTAAATGTGATTGAAAGAGACAAAGTTGCCATGAAAAGGGGAAGCGGATACCTTAAGGAAGAAGAAGTCAAGTTAAAAGAGACTGCAAATATCAGGTTTATTGACTGGGCAGAGAATTTATTTGAACTGGGGATGGAAGTTGGTGCATATATAGAGGTTTCAACTCTCATCCCTGAAATCATAAAAGTTGTTAAAAAGGAATCCCCTGACCTGATTGTGATTGGCCATTCCCATAAAGGAGTGCTGAAGCAGCTTTATGCCGGTTCTGATGTTAGTGAATTGATGCGGCGGACAGAAGTGCCGATTCTAGTTTTCAAGCACATGATGGACGATAATATTGTTCCTGAAAAATTGTTTGATCGACCTTTATTTGCAACTAATTGGTCGGATACCTGTAATAAGACGCTTGAATATATCAAACGATTTAAAAATGTCATAGGCGAAATTCATATCATACATGTGGTAAAGGAGAGTGCTCTTAAAAGCCCGAATGCCCATGAAGTTCAGAAAGTCAGGAAAGCCGAAAGGAAACGACTGGAAGACCTTTGTGATGAGCTTGAGGATGCGGGTATTAATGCCAAACCCCATGTATATGCAGGAGATCCGCAAAAACAGATTGAAAGAGCAGCAAAAGAATACCAGGCCAGTATGATTATTTTGGGTTCCAGTGAAAAAGCAGCTATTTTGGAGCGATGGGTTGGCTCCGTTTCAAAAAATATTGCTGATAAATCCATATACCCTTGTCTTCTCATTCCCGGCAAAAAGAATATTTAGCCCTGTTTTTATCGATTTGCCTGTAAAATCTATCTATATTACAGCTGTATTTTACAGGCATATTGTTGTTGACTCAATATAATACTTCTGTTATATGCAAAATTTAGTTTAAAATGGAGATTGTTGGCATTATTGTTATTGTAAGGATAAATTATGAAACTTCTATTTATAGATGATGAACAGACATTTTTAAAATACCTTGCCAAACGGCTGGTTCTTGATGGATTTACGGTTAAAACAACTTTTTCAGGCGAAGAAGGGGTTGAAGCTGCTGCAAAAGAAGATTTTGATGTGGCTGTTGTGGATTTACAAATGCCGGGAATTGATGGGATCGAAGTCCAGAAAAGATTAAAGGATTTGCAGCCGCAGTTGCCCTGTATTATTCTTACCGGGCATGGCAGTGTTGAAAACGCGCTGGAAAGCGGCAAATATAATGCATTTAAGTTTTTATCAAAGCCCGTGGATATGGATACGCTTATTGAGACCATAAACGCGGCTTATGATCATAGGATTCAACAGGAACAATCCTCCTCCGGACCTGACAGCTCTCAAACAGGGGCAAAAAAAGAGGGTGCCATGGCCAAGCTGTACGGGAAATTCCGTAAGCTATATGGTGTTGAAAAGTAATTAATTATTATCTTCAGCTTTTGATTTTCATGATATTTGGGGGAGGGTAGTTTATTGATAGTTTCTAATGATGGTGCTGCCAAAGAAGATGGCAACACAAGACCTGCATTTTTTAAATCATTCTTTTCATTTCTGGTTACATTTATTTTGATGTTTTTGTCCTGGATCGTGTTGTCAGGAAAATTTGATCCTCTGCTGTTATGGCTGGGGGGTATTTCAAGCTTTTTTGTGGCATATTATTTTTATGATCTGTTATTTCCTGCCATGGAGCCAGGATATATTAAAATATTTTTTAGATTTATCGGATATATCCCCTGGTTGCTCTGGGAAATTATTAAAGCCAATTTTCACTTGATGTACCTGGCCTTTCATCCACGGATGAAAGAGTTAATAGATCCTCACATCATTACCTTTAAAACTAATTTAAAATCCGATATTGCCATTACGACCCTGGCCAACTCCATTACCCTGACGCCTGGAACCATTACAGTAACGGCGGACAGTGATGGTGTATTCAAGGTGCATGCCATTGACAGGAAATCTGCCGAATCATTGCCGGGTACCATGTTAAAAAAGGTTGCTAAAGTTTTTGGAGAAGAGATATGAGTACTTTTTTTTTAAGCGTTGCATTGGGATTATGCTTTCTGATGCTTTTTTCAATGTATAGAGCCTTGTTCGGTCCTACGGTTCTGGACCGGCTCGTTGGTGTCAATGCCATTGGGAGTAAAACCGTTGTTCTTTTATTGCTGATCGGTTTTCTTTATGAGCGTGTTGACATGTTTGTTGATATAGCACTGGCCTATGCGTTTCTAAATTTTGTAACAGTTCTGGCAGCCTCACGCTATTTTCACAAAAGAAAAGGGCTGTACGAAGAATCCTTTATGGATTAATCATCAATTTGGAGTATTCATGGATATATTTGTTATTTTGTCTTTGATCACCGGCTTGTTCTTCTTTCTGGGCGGTGCCGTCGGTATCATCAGAATGCCGGGTTTTTACAGCAGGCTTCATCCGGCAGGTAAACTGGATACTCTGGGGATTTTTGCCATGGTGATGGGGCTTGCCGTTTACAACCTCCACCATTTTTCCCTTGAAAGCCTGTTGCTTTCCATTAAAATGTTTTCAATTGTATTTTTTGTGTTTCTCTCCAGTCCCACAGCCACCCATTCCATTGTTGATGCGGGAATGCGGGCAGGATTGCGGCATTGGACTAAAAAGAAACGAAAGGGTTAATCATGTACTGGCCAATTGATTTGATTGTGTTAACCTTTGTCATTTTTTGCGCGATTGCTGCCATATCTGTCAAGGACCTGCTGGGAACCGCTATTTTATTTGGCGCTTATTCATTTATGATGTGTCTGCTCTGGGCTGTCATGGGAGCAGTGGATGTGGCCTTTACCGAAGCCTCGGTTGGAGCAGGCGTCAGCACTGTTTTTTTTGTTGCAGCCGTTTTCAGAACTAGCAGGAGGACAAGAGATTGAGATTTCTAGGATTTATTATTGTTTGCGTGACAGGTGCACTATTGCTGTACGGAACAGGGGAATTCCCGGACTGGGGTGATCCTGATTCACCGGCCTCAACCCATCTTTCAAATCATTATATTGAAAAAGCTTTTGAGGAAACCCAGGTTCCCAACCTTGTAACAGCGGTTCTTGCTGATTATCGTGGGTTTGACACCATGTTTGAAACCGCTGTTGTTTTTTGTGCAGGCCTGGCATGCTTTCTTTTGTTAAGAGATTTTCGAGAGAAAAAAGAACATTTTTACCGCCATACACCCACCGGAGTTATCCTCCATGTGAAAGACAGCAAAAAAATTTTAAAGGTGGGAAAAGAGCTTGAACATATGGATAAGGACTGGGTCCCGTCGGATTTGATTATTAAATCTGTTTGCCGTATTATCATCCCGTTTATCCAGATTTATGCCCTTTATGTTGTAGCTCATGGTGATTTTTCTCCAGGCGGCGGATTTCAGGGTGGCGTTATCTTTAGTTCCAGCCTGATTCTTTTAGCCATTTCTTATGACCTGAAAACACTTGTAAGGCGGATTAAAGAAAAAGTCCTTGGTATCTATGCTGCCCTGGGGGTTTTAATTTATGTCGGGATTGGAGCCATCTGCATGCCCATGGGAGGTGAATTTCTGGACTATGCAAAACTTGTTCCATTAGTACCGGGAGATCCCCATCATATCAGGGCTTTGGGTATGTTAGGCGTTGAAATCGGTGTGGGGATTGCTGTAACTGCTGCAATGGTCATCATTTATATTAATATTGTCTCCGAAGGCAGACACGATGAAGGACTATAGGTAAAAACTATGACGGATCTGTTAACCCTGATCGTGGCAAAATACAATTACTGGCTTTATGTGATTTTAATGATGATCGGCCTGTATGCCATGGTTGCAAAAAATAATCTGATAAAGAAACTGGTGGGTATGAATATTTTTCAAACAGCCATTATCCTTTTTTATGTATCCATAGGATATAAGATGGATGCCACCATACCGATCATTCAAAATGCCCATGGCGGACATGGCGGTGACGCTGCTGTCATCCACGCAGCTGATTATATAAATCCCCTGCCCCATGTTCTAATGCTGACTGCCATTGTGGTATCTGTTGCAACCTTTGGTGTTGCCATGGCCTTAGCTGTCAGAGTATACCAGCGGTATCAGACCCTGGAAGAAGATGAACTCAGAATGCGCCTGGTTGATATCGGGCCGGAAAAATAAACTATGGATAATTACCCCGCACTAATCGTTATTGCACCGCTTTTAGCCGCCCTTTTTGCCGGGCTTGCCGTCTGGATCAAAGAAGGATTGTCATACTCAATTGCTTTGATGGGTCTTTCCATTTCAACCTTTTCTGCATTCAAGGTGTTGATACGTGTCATGGAGTCCGGCACAATCCACTACAGGATGGCTGGTTGGGCGCCGCCCATGGGCATTGAATACAGAATTGATCTGTTAAATGCCATGGTACTTTTGCTGGTATCAAGTATTGCCCTTTTAAACCTGGTGGCAAGCTACAAAAGTGTGACCCGGGAAATAAATGACAGGGCCGGGTCATTTTATACCATGTATCTATTGTTTGTGACAGGGCTCTTGGGCGTTACGGCCACAGGCGATTTGTTTAACCTCTATGTACTCATTGAAATCACCTCATTGAGCAGCTATGCCATGATTGCTCTGGGCGACAGGGACAGGGCACCTCTGGCCAGTTTGAATTATGTTTTCATCGGTGTTATCGGTGCCAGTTTTTATCTTTTGGGTGTGGGATATCTTTACCTTAAAACCGGTTCCCTGAATATGATTGATGTGGCAAATATCCTGTCAGGTATCCATGGTTCTTCCACGGTACTGGTTGCATTTATTTTATGTATGCTCGGAATATGGATAAAAATGGCCTTGTTTCCATTGCATGTATGGCTGCCCAATGCTTACACATATTCACCTGTGGCATTTGCCAGGGTAGTGGCTCCGTTAATGACCAAAGTCATGGTTTATGTAATGATACGCTTGATGATTACGGTATTCGGGTTTGACTACATCTTTGAAACCCTGAATCTTAGTGATGCTGTTGTCTGGCTTGCAACCATTGCTGTCCTTGCAGGGGGTGTCATGGCGCTTTCACAGAAAAATTTGAAAAAAATGCTTACCTATATCATTGTGTGTGAAATCGGATACATGGTAGGGGGTGCGTGGATGGGCAACCAGCTTGGCATGACCGGTGCTGTTTTACACATTTTAAATGATGCTTTAATGACCTTTGCCCTGTTCCTTGCCGTAGGCAATATGGTCTATAAACTTAAAAGTGTTGATTTAAGTGATCTGCAGGGTCTGTTCGGTAAAATGCCCTGGACCATGGCAGGTTTTGTTCTGGCTGCCTTCAGTATCATCGGGGTGCCGCCCACCTGTGGATTTTTCAGCAAATGGTATTTGATCCTGGGGGCATTTGAAGCCGGCGCCTATCATTTTGCAGCAGCCCTCGTCATTTCAAGCCTGATCTGTGCGGTTCTGTTTTTTAAAGTCTTTGAAATTTGTTTTTTTGAACCCATGTCTGAAAGCCATGGACATGGAGATTCGCATTCCCCTGTGACAATCGAGGAAGCACCGGTATCCATGCTGATTGTATCCGGGCTTGTCAGTTTATCCTTGATTGTTGTGGGTATGTATTCAGGAACAATTGTAAATACAATCATTCTTCCTTTCTTAAAGTGAAGATGATTATGATTATAATATTAAAGGTAAACCAATAAATGGAAACCATTATTTCAATTAAACCTCTTTTGGCAGTCCTAGTTTCTCTTTTTGTCATTCCGGTACTGGTCTCTTCTTCTGGTAAACCCAATGTAAGGGAATCATGGGTCTTTGTTGCAGGAGCCATTAAGTTTATTCTTGTTCTTTCCATGCTTCCGGTCATACTTGGAGGAAAACAGATCGCTTTGACCCTGTTTGAATTTGCTCCCGGGGCAGCCATTGCCTTCAGGGTGGATGGACTTGGGATGCTGTTTGCCATTGTGGCTTCCAGCCTCTATATTGTGACATCCATTTATTCCATCGGATATATGAGGGGGCTGAATGAACATGGGCAGACCCGGTTTGTTTCTTTTTTTGCTTTGGCTCTTTCCGCAACAATCGGTGTTGCTTTTTCCGCCAACCTGCTGACGCTTTATCTTTTTTATGAAATTTTATCTTTGGCTACATATCCTTTGGTTGCCCATCATCAGGAT
>NZ_JAIOSW010000049.1 GCF_021107415.1 Desulfobacula sp. | reverse complement strand
TTGTGACTTTAAGTCAGGGTTCATATCGACCTCCATTCCTATTTTTTGTAGAAATATCAAGTAGATAATCGCCTTTGACCATTCAAAGATCAATTATATTTTTGTTACGTCAAGTACATACAAAAATTAAATAAATGAGATTCAACTTAGTTGGCGAGTAACCTTATTTTCAAAATCGATATCAGATGATTTTAAAAAATATTTTTTATGGTGTTGGTATTATGATCGTTTTTTTGCATTGGTATCTTTATCAACATCAAGCGATATTATTGATTTATCATTAAATGTGGGGGCAGGTATGGTGGATTTTCCACTAAAATTAGGCTTTAATATCCCAAATGAGATGAATATTAAGAATATTGAAATGTTACACGCAATTATTTCGTCGTAATTTTGCTATCCTTAAGCTATTCCTGATAATCTTAAATGCTCATAAGTTAATCCAATTCCTGTAAAAGTCAATTTTGAGATTATGGACAAAAATTACATATCGGGTTTAGATCTGGATTCTACCGAGGAGGTCGGGGTGTGGGTTGCAGGGAATCGTTGATTGGGCTTCTGTACAGATTCTTAATGCAGTGGAGCGTTAAGACCGGCAAAGTGTTTGAGCGCAGCGAGTTTTTGCCAGTTAGCGCAACGGAATTTAGAATATGTAAGAAGCTCAATCGGATTCATCGCAACCCATGCCCCGGCAGGGTTAAAGCAAAATAACCATTCTAAAATCTGCAATTTTTATAGCCAATATTTAGAAATAATTCTTTACATGCGATTACCCTTTATATGGGGATTTTATCTTTGAAAAAAAAGCACTAATATGCCATAATTAATTAAATTTTAAATAAAATAATTTGGGTATGCAATGATAACATTTTTAAAAGATCTTATTAAACAGGCCGGTAATATTTGCAAAAAAGAGCAAAAGCTTTTAAGACCTTCAGATGTAGATTTTAAAAATAAAAAAGACCTGGTCACCATTACCGATAAAAAGGTTGAAGACTTTATCATTAAACAGATTAGAGCGAAATATCCTTCACATGATATTTTTGGAGAGGAAACCGGCAGGACCCATTTTTCATCAGATTATCTATGGATCATTGATCCCATAGACGGAACCACCTCTTTTTTTCATCAGCAGCCATTTTATTCCATCAGTATAGCAGTGCAGTACCTCGGTCATACTATTTGTGGTGCTGTCTATGCGCCGAATTTAAATGAATTATTCTATGCCACCAGGGACAGCGGCGCTTTTTTAAATGATCATTCGATTTGCGTCTCAGAAGCCGACAAACTTATAAATTGTGTCATGGCTACAGGATTCGCCTGTTTGAGAGCTGATCTAACCATCAATAACCTTTTTTATTTTAACAAAATTGTTCCAAAATTAAGAGATATTCGACGGTATGGTTCTGCGGCGATTGATCTTTGTTATGTGGCATGCAGCAGGCTTGACGGCTTTTGGGAAATGAATCTAAATATTTATGATGTTGCAGCAGGTGCCTTTATTGTTGAGCAGGCAGGTGGAATGATCTGTGATTTTAAAGGAAATGATAATTTCCCTGAACAAGGAATCATTGCCACAAACAAATATCTTCAAAAGAAGTTACTTGAAAACTTCTAATAAATCCATAAGTTATAGAAAATGAAATTACCCAACTTAAAAAAAGAAAAAAAAACAAAATGACGATTCAATGGTTTCCAGGACATATGCTTGAAACACAAAACCTGCTTAAAAAGGCTATATCTAAAGTGGACGCTGTTTTGGAAATTTTAGACGCAAGACTGCCTGATGCAAGCGCTAATCCATTCGTAAATAAAATCTGTAAAGGCAAATTCAGGTTAAAAGTCTTAAATAAAGATGATCTTGCAGACCCTGAACAAACAAAATTATGGCTTGATTATTTTGAAGCTAAAGAAAAGACCCCTGCCATCTCAATTTGTGGTACTCATAAATTCCAGGCATATGAGGCATTGAATTATTGTGTGAACAGAATTGACAGAAACCGGGCCAGAAAAATCAAAGTAATGGTTTTAGGTATTCCCAATACAGGGAAATCCACAATTTTAAATTCACTTGCAGGCAAGAAAATTGCTAAGATTGGCAATGTGCCTGCAATCACCCGACACCAGCAACGGACCAGTTTAAAAAATAATATTGATATTTATGATACGCCCGGGATATTATGGCCGGTGATAGAACCGGAACAAAAAGCATATATCCTGGCAGCAAGCGGTGCCATATCTGATACTGCCATTGACTATAATAGCATTGCATTTTTTGCTGCCAATCTTTTAATCAAGAGATACCCTGAATTATTGATGCAGCGGTATCCTTTTTTGGAAACTTTACCAAAAAATGAGCTGATACTTATAGAAAAGATTGGTTCTGCAAGGGGATGTTTGAAAAAAGGAGGCATCATAAATTTACAAAAATCATCTGAAACATTAATTCGTGAACTTAGAGCCGGTAAGATCGGTAAAATAAGCTTTGAAACACCAAAGGATTTGGAATATGACAATAACACCAAAAAAAACTAACTCTATTAATAATTTTATTCTATTAAAATATCTTTTTTCACTACTCATTCTTTTATCATTTTCATCACCTTTATGGGCAAATATCGGCAACACAATCAAACCCAAAGCTGAGCACTCTTCTCAATGTGTTAAAATCATTCGCGCACTGGAACGATATCATTATCTTGAAAAAAATCTTGATGACAAAATGTCCTCGGTTATTCTTGATCGATATTTAAAACGGCTTGACCCCAGAAAACAATTATTCACCCTGGAAGATATCAATTCTTTTAA
>NZ_JAIOSW010000261.1 GCF_021107415.1 Desulfobacula sp. | reverse complement strand
TCTTCACAAAAAGCTGTCTGGACCATCAAGGTAATAAAAAAAGCAGTAAAAATCAGTTGAGCCATGTTTTTTTTATATCTCATGTTCTACCCCACTATTTAATATAAAAGACCAAAAAAAAGAAAAAAAATTTACGAATCTATAATATTTTAAAGGAGCTTAATATTTACTATGCGGCATTGTCAATAAAAAAAGCCCTGTAGTGTCACTTACAGGGCTTTTATGAGTTTTTTTTTGGGTTGCATTTAAATTTTTAAGTCTCTTCCTCTGTTCCAATATTTACCAGTGGTTCAGGCTATGTGGAGGGGCTTGTCGCGGAAAGGGGCTTTGGCTTAGGTAACGGTTTGATGCGGGACGGAGCATTTGCAAAGGGTGTGTATCCAAGCCCGGTCAGGCACTGAGCCTGTGCAATTTCATCACGACTATAGATGGGTGTTCCTAGGGGAGATGCTGCATCTGCGGCAGCCTTTGCAATAATTTGTTTATTGATACCGCTTTCGGTGGCGCACATGCAGAGCTGGTTCAGGTCTACTTCACCTCCATAACCAAATACATTTTTAATAACAGAATACGGGTTGTATTTAAGATCAACTGCAATTTTCACAGCTTCGCATGGAGGTGCATCCATCTCCATTGCTTTTTGGATTGCTCTTTCTAATACAGTGTCGTCTGTCGGGGTATAGGCAAGCCCACCGCCTGTATTTGTATTGATTGCCCTTCCTGCTTGCAGGGTCTGGATAAATTGTTTTTCCCATGAGTTGTCTTCTGCAAAACTTATGGACGATAATGCTACCAGACTTAAACTCAATATTATTAAAAATATGTTTTTCATTTTACTCCTCCAAAATTTTTAGGTGGTTGTTTAAATATAATTTAAGGATTAATAAAGCAATATATATGCCAGACACGAAATTTATTTGTCTATTTTTTCCTTTAGTTCAATTGATTCTAAAAGGGTAAGTATTTCCGTTGAATTTTCATTTTTTTTATTTCCATATGAATTAAAGGCAATCCCGGTCTGATATTTATAGCTTTGCTCGGGGTTCTTTGAAATCCATCTGATGTTGGCAAGAATTTCCGGTTTTTGATCTATGCCGGGGATATCTAATTTAACGATAATTTTTTTCCCGGCTTTTAGCCTTTCATTGCATAGGAATTTTGCACCGCCTTTGCTTATGTTGATGACAGGATAATAATGATCGGAATAATTATGTTTGATGAACAATCCCGGCTTATCCTTATAATAAAGAGTGGTTCCCGGAATAGAGAACCTGTCACAGTCTCGTTTTTTCAATACATTGCCTCCAATTATTCATATAAATATAAAATATTATACAATAAAAGAAATCAATTCAATCAAAAATTTAAAAAGTATGGTCAAGTCCTTGGGTTTTGACAAAAAAGAATGGATGCGTGACAAAAAATGTTACATTATGATGATATATAGCCACTTGCCTGTGCAGTATAAAGTCTTGCATATTTTCCGTTTTGTGCAATAAGATCTTTATGAGAACCCTGTTCAATGATCCGGCCGTCATCAAGCACCAGAATCCTGTCCGCCATCCTGACGGTGGAGTATCTGTGGCTGATAATCAACGCAGACCGCCCCTTTATGAGCTGCTTCAGCCTTGAAAAAATTTTAATCTCTGTTTCAGGATCAATAGCGCTTGAAGGTTCGTCAAGGATAACAATCCGGGCATCCCTGAAAAAAGCCCTTGCAATTGCAATCATCTGCCATTGGCCGATACTTAATTCTTCTCCCCCCTTAAACCATCGTCCCAACAGGGTATCATATTCATCAGGAAGTTCGAGTATCTTTTCCGCAGCACCGGAATGCCTGGCCGCCTCTTTAATTTTGGCAAGATTTTCTTTCTGGTCAACGTCACCTGTAAAAATGTTTTCTTTAACAGATAGCTGGTAATGAATATGATCCTGAAATACAACACTGATTGTTTTCCTGAAATCATTGACCTTAAAATCTTTTATACTTTTACCTTCAAAAAAAATATCCCCTGATTGTGGATCATAAAGTCTTGAAAAAAGTTTAACAATTGTTGATTTACCCGATCCATTCTCTCCGACAAGGGCAACGACTTCTCCTGGTTTTATGTAAAAGTTTACACAATTTAGCACATTTTTTACACAATTTGGGTAAAAAAATTCCACATTTTTAAATTCCATACCTTTTGTTAATTTGTCCGGCACCGGGCATGGAGATTCAGGATCACTAATATTGGGTGTAAGCTTTAAGAAATCATATAGATGGGATAAAAACAGATTATCTTCATACATCTGTGCACCGCTTTCCAGAAGGGTTTTAAGGTATCCAAGCCCTCTCTGAAATGCCTGGAAATACATAACCATATCCCCTAAAGTAATCGTTCCTTGAACAGTCCTATAGGCAATATATATAAAAGAGCCAAAAACAGCCACAGTGGCGCTTGACTGGGCAATAAAGTCACCAAAGGCCCTTCGTTTTTCAAACCATAGTTTTTCATTTTTAAGTGTTTTTCTGATGGAGTTGAATTGATCAATGAAATGTTTTCCAAGGTTGAACAGCCTAAATTCCTTGGCATGGGCATCTCCTGTCAGCATCCAGTGAAAATAGTAGGATCGACGCTCGTCTTCAGTCCTTTTCTCCTGCCATGCATAGATTTTTTCAGAGTATTTTAAACGTAATAAAATTCCCGGAATTGAGGCTGCAATCATTACAATGGGAAGGATGGGATTGAACACAAATAACAATAAGAACACAGCCGAAAAGGAGGCACCGCTCTGGCCGGCGGTAAATAGACCGTTCACAATGCTTGTGGGTCTGTATGGCCCCTCTCTCTGGGC
>NZ_JAIOSW010000284.1 GCF_021107415.1 Desulfobacula sp. | reverse complement strand
TTAAGCCATCAAAATATGTATATTTATCGATATAACTCCCTGAATTGTCTTCTTTAACCTTTTGAATCACATACCTCGGGAATATTGTATCTATGCACTGGGGATCATTGCATTCGTAATATTCATAAATTTTCTGCCCGCCGTCCGGATAATCCACCTGTTTTATGCGGCCGAATGGGTCAAAATCGTAATATGTCCAATTGCTGTTTTGGTCTTTTTCAGCAGACACCTTACCATACAGGTAGTCATATTGAAATTGTTCGATATGGCTCACGTCACCGGTTGCAGGATAGATTATTCTTACAGGATAAGTATAAGTGTCGGTATCGTATTCTGTTGTGGTGAGATTGCCCCTTGCATCGGTTAATGAAATCCGGTTGCCGTTGTTATCGTAAGTCATCTCTTCGCGCGGATTTATATCGCTATCCAACCAGAGTTCTTTTGATATCAGGTTCCCGGTATTGTTTTCATACTCAAAACATGTCTCTCTCACCTTGCCGCTTGAACTGCCTTCCATAGTTTCCTGTGTTTTACGCCACAGCCAGTCACCATAGTTAGTATAGCCATAGCTTTTTATTATGTTTTCAGCATCCGTGCCCGAGCTTATAGCAGTGAGAAGATTACCATTTGTATCATCATAGGCATAATCTTTTTGAATATAGACGGTTTCGCTGTCATAATGTTCGGTGCGACTTTGGATTAGCTTGACAAAGGCCCAGTGGTAGGTGGTGTCTTCCACATTTTCCCACACATATTTCGTTTGGGTTAAAAGAGCGCCGCCCTGGGAAGCATACCTGTCCACCTGCCGTATGCGGCCCTTAAAATAATAGCAATCCTCCGGAAAATCAGATCGCCCGGAATAACCAAGGTAGTGATGGGTCTTGGTCATGAAGTCCCCTACCATTATCGAGCCAAACACAACATTCCCAAAGATAAAACTATTCTTTTTATTGCCCATAATGTTGCCACAAGTTATGAATATCGGCGGTTATTAGAGGAAATTTCAAGTTTTAACAATGACCTTCATCTTATGTTCTGTTTTGGCAAAGACCAAATCAGAGGTACACACAATCACCAAGAGGTTATCAAGACCATTAGCCATAATACCCTTGACAGTTTTTATTCCTATTCGTTCCATGACCTGGCAAAACCATGGGAAATGATTATGGCTGACGCAGTGTTGGCAACCTCCCTTTGCTATTCAACTATTGTGGCTGATGCCAATGGGATACCTTGTATTGTCATGGATAAGATGGTTCCAGAAATTATTTCCGGCAATCTTACTCTTGTAAATTCATATGAAAAACTCAGAAACGCATTGACCGCCATCATTAACACTCATAAAAAAACAACGGATATCACAGATATTATATATCAAATGGCAAACAGACAATATACAAAAATCAGCTATTAAACAGGGAATACAGAATGAACAGCTTTTGGAAAAATAAAAGAGTCTCTGCATATATTGCGCTAAAACATCATACCAGATTTATCATACCTATCATGAAAGCAATTGCCGATAAGGGAGCAACGGTCGAATACATTGTGGGGCAGGCAGAGCGATCCCAGGAAATAACAGCCATTGAACTAAATCTAAACTACTCTCATATTTTTGATTTTATAGATGATTCAGATCAAGATGAAATTTATAAAAACTACCACATTATGAGAAAAGGCTTTGCTGCCTCACTATTGAAAGACAAGGCATTCTGCCTTCTAGTACCTACTGTACTGGATAAAACACTGTTTGCCGCGGCCCAGGAATATATTGGTTTTAAAAATTATTTTAAAAAAACAAAAGTTGATTTATGCTTGGCTCTCCACGAAACAAACCGGTGGGGGAAAATCTTTGCTTATCATGCCAAAAAAAAAGGAGTCCCATTTATCACATTCCAGGAAGGGTTATATTCAACTGCATCTGCTTTTCATGATTTTGCAAATACAGGACATGCGCAGTACAGCACACTTAACCTGGTATGGGGACAGCGCACAAAAGAAAAACTTTCCAACTACGAAGCCCCGGAAGAGAAAATCATCTCTGCCGGCAACACCCATATCACCAATGAAATCAATCGGCTAAAACAAAACAATATCCGAAAAAAAATGAGACAGAAACATAAACACAATAACTGCTATGTGGTATTGCTTATTTTTTCAATCAACCTGATTCCAAAAAATGAACTTCTGCCTCTTTTAAATATTTTTCAAAAAGACAATACACTTCATCTATATATAAAATTCCATCCGGCAAACGTAAGACTGGATATTGACAAATGGATCGATAAAATTCCAAAAGAATTGAAGAATCGTATCAGTTTTATCCATGGTGAAAAAAATATTTATGACCTGATGGCCATGAGCGACCTGATTGTCCTGACTGAAGGCAGTACAACCGGTCTTGAAGCTCTTGCCATTGGAAAACCTCTTATAGAACTTAAGCTTGAGTCGCCCATAACATATGATTTTTCACTGGCCCAGGAAAATGCTGCAATAAAACTGACCACAAAAGAACTGGCTTTTGCCATTGAACAAAAAAAAGACTTTACTTCAATGATGAATCAGGCTGGAATCCAACACTATCTGGAAAGCGAACTGCATGAATCGGAAAAAAGCATAGACAATGTTACCGGAATAATGGAGTCAGCCATTAAAGCAAACCTTCTTAAAAAACCCGCCCCTCTTGAAACCAAAATTTCATCAAATATGGAATGGTCCATTATTTTACCAGTGGTTAATAACCCTGACACTTTCATTAGCATTCTAGAAGCGATTGCCATTCATTCTGAGAATGAAAATTATGAGGTTATACTCATTAAACCTGAAACAATACCTGACGACACAAAAAAAATACTTCAAAGCCTTGAAGGTGATGTTTCAATTCTTACCATGAAAAAAAACCATTCTTTTCCAGCAATGCTGAATATTGCAGGAATCAGTGCAAAAGGCAAAAATCTTATCTTTCTAAGCAAAAATATTGCACCGAAAAAAGACTGGTTAAATGCGCTGAAAAAAGGATTTGACACATTCGGGAAAAATAAAATTTATGGCGCAAAAATAATCAGCAGGTTTAATAACATTGTTCATGCCGGGATTGTCGTTGATGCGAACAACTGCCCTGTTTCTGCCTATGTCCATCTTGATAAGGATTTCCCACATACCTGTAAAATCCGCTCCTTTCAAATGATTGACCATTTTACAGCCATCAATAAAAATCAGTTCCTATCTATCGGTGGATTCAATCACCTGGCTGAAAAATATTCATTTCTGGATTTAAGTCTTCGATTCGAGAACCTCTTTCCTGATACCCAGGCTGTCATGTACCTTCCGGATATTGAACTGGTCCAGGCAGAACCGGAACAATCCTGTGAGGAACAAGATGATTCCATCTTTTTTTATTCAAAATGGCATGGCCATCTTTGGGAAAATGAAAACAAATTATACCAGGAAGATGGTGTGTC
>NZ_JAIOSW010000216.1 GCF_021107415.1 Desulfobacula sp. | reverse complement strand
TAACAATGTTCACATCATTTGTTATACGGGACATCAAGGCCCCGGTTTTTTCCTTGTGAATAAAGGAGATAGGAAGATCTGTAATCTTTTCATACAAAGATTCCCTGAAAAACCGGATAATCTTTTCCCCGATATAATTCATTAAATATTCAGACCCATATGAGCCAAGGCCTTTTAAAAAAAAAATAAGGATGGCAATGCCGGGGATTAATAGGAGCATGTCTCTGTTCTGATTGATGAAGATGTCGTCCATGACCGGCTTGACCATAAGCGCCATTGCACCGTTTGTACCCGCTACAATGATCATGCACAAAGCGGCCAGCAAAAGCCTTTGCCAGTACTCAGACACTATAGAGATAATCTTTTTTCTTCGTATTTTGGTCAGTTTCGAATTTTTATTTTCCATAAACCTTATTTAATATACCCAGAGGTATTGTCAATATTTAAAAAAAATGAGAGCATATTCCCTATGATAAAGAATGCCTTTATACTTAATTTTTTCAAATTTTACAATATGCTCTGGAGCATAAGCCTTCCTTTTCTAAAAAAAAACAAGCGCCTGGGATTGGGCTTTCAAAGGCGAATCACTTCTTTTCATCACACAAAGGCCGACATATGGATTCAAGCTGCTTCTGCAGGCGAAGCTTACCTTGCCGTCACACTCCTTAAAACACTTGACCCAAAAACAAGGGCAAAGGTCTTGGTTACCTCCACAACATCTCAGGGGATTAATATTTTAAACACCCGGTTAACAAAAAAGACAATCAGCAAATTGATCGATCTTAAAATAGAGTGGTTTCCTTTTGATAGTCCCCAGACCATTAATAAGGTGGTAAAAATAATCGATCCCCACATTATGGTATTACTTGAAACGGAAATATGGCCCGCCCTGCTCTACTACCTGAAAGAGAACCACACCAAAATTATTATCATAAATGCAAGGCTTTCCCAAAAAAGCTTTAACCATTATATGAAAACAAAATTTTTATGGAAACATCTGGCACCGGATATCATCCTTGCAACTTCACGGCAGGATGCCGAAAGATACCGGCAGATTTTCGAACAAGCAATGGTTAAAACCATGCCGAATATCAAGTTTGAATCCATTGAAACAAATGTGTCTGATGCCGGTACCCAAAAACAAATAAAAAAACTTCTCCCTCAAACCTTGCCACTAACCATTATAGCATCTGTTAGAAGACAGGAAGAAAAGGATATTGTTAATATTTTAAAAAATATTTTAAAAACGTTTCCAAACCAGATTGTGGCCATATTCCCTCGACACATGCACAGGCTCAGTTCATGGAAAAAACGCTTAACTTCCCAAAATTTAAATTTTCACCTAAGATCCGGGATAAATTCCCCCCTGACAGGCCCGGGGATCATTTTATGGGATACATTTGGAGAACTAAGAACAATTTATGGCTTCGCTTCGGTTGTCTTTGTCGGCGGAAGTCTGAAACCGCTGGGCGGTCAAAACTTCATAGAACCGGCCGTACAGGGTGCCGTCACTGTTACAGGTCCCTATTATGATGATTTTACCTGGGCAATGGATGACATCTTTAAAAAAGGGATTGTCATTAAAAAGAACAATTGGAAGGCCGTTGCCCAAACAATAATTGGAACCCTTAAAACCCCTGTCAACAGGTCGGACCGCAAACAACTGGCACTGGAATATCTCAAATCAAACCAGGGCGGCACCCGGCAGGCCTGCGATGAAATATTAAAAGTCTTTGACGGATTCATTTGATTGGTATATATTTAATGTATTCATACAGATAACTCCACTCTTTTTGCGTGTGACCCTGGTTACGTGTGACCTTCAGGTTAATTTGAGTCATTCTGTACACTTCATACTCTTTTGTTTTTACAACTCTTTTTCAAAGCTGAATTTTTTGTTTATCAAGCACCAGGATATTCATCAGGGTGCTATTTTATAATCCAAAAGGGAAGGAGGCATTCATGGAAAATCATACCATCTATTATGACACGATTATCCGGTTAACAACTGCCATTTCTCAGTGCAGAGACCCGGAAGAAGTTGCCCTGATCACGGCGGAGAGTGTTAAAACAGCATTCACGGCCAAAGGCTGCTCGGTATTTTTAGTTGACAGGGAAACCCGTGAACTGGGTCTTGTTGCATCATCCGGTTTGAGCACTGAATACCTGAACAAGGGGCCGATCCATTTCATGCAGACCATCAAGGAAGCAAAAGACGCAATCCCCATTGCCATTTATGATGTGACGGATGATCCGAGAATCGAATATCCCCAGGAAGCCAGCAAAGAAGGCATCTCTTCTTTGTTAGGCGTCCCCATTATCAGCCATAATAAAATTATCGGTGCGCTTCGTGTCTATACTAAAAATCCCTGGGAATTTTCATTTAACGATATCACCCTTGCCCAGGCCATTGCATTGATATGCGGCATGGCTATGGATATGTGCAGGATGTACAAAGGCTATAAAACCAGCATTGAAATTCTTAAAAACATGAGAGGAAAAGATAGCTATAGTTCAAAAAAATGGACGCCCTATGAAGGGGTTCCTCAAAGTGTGGACAAATCAATCCACGATTAGTAAGAATGTAATCAGTTGATCATCCTTTCAGGCAGCTTTGGAATGACTCTTAAGCTGCCTGAAAATCTGTCAACTATTCAGAACTCCATCCAGTTCATGTTTTAAGGAGCGATTCATCAGGTGCTCAACCGTTTCCTCAACAGAAAGTCCTTCAAAAAGGACTGAATAGACTTCATTGCAAATGGGAAGATCAACACCTAATTTTTTCGACAGGTTATATACGGATCTTGTTGTTTTAACCCCTTCAGCCACCATTCTCATCTCGGAAATGATCTCATCCGGCTTTTTACCTTCCCCGATCTGCTTACCCACGGTATAATTACGGCTTAAGTCACCCGTACAGGTCAATAACAGGTCTCCAACACCTGCAAGCCCCGCCAGGGTCAGAGGATCGGCACCCAGCTTTGTTCCCAGCCGGTTCATCTCGGTAAGACCACGTGTAATCAGTGCTGCCCTTGGATTAAGACCCATTTTCATACCATCACAAATACCGGCAGCAATGGCCAATACATTTTTCATGGCACCGCCAATCTGAGTTCCGATGGGATCATCGTTGACATAGACCCTGAATGTAAAGCAGGAAAATATTTCTTGGACATACTCGGATACCTCCCGGCTGGTGGATGCGGCTGCAACAACTGTTGGAACTTTATTAGCAACTTCCTTGGCAAAACTTGGACCCGAGAGTACAACAAAATTTTCTTTGGGAATAAAATCAATTTTTTCTGCAAGAATCTGGGTCATGGTCAGGTGCGTCTTATTTTCAATCCCCTTAGATGCTGTCACAACGATTGTCTCCGGACTGATGAAATTTTTCATCCGACCTGCCACATCGCGCATACAGTGGGACGGAACGACAACAAGCACAAGATCTTTTTCTTTTACAACAATTTCAAGGTCATTGGATGGAATAATATTATCCGGCAGTTTTATATTGGGAAGAAAAACCTTATTTTCTCTCTCCTTTTCAATCTGTTCTTTTACTTCCTTTTCAAACACCCAGAGATCCAGAACAAATCCTTTATCTGCAAGCAATTTGGCAAGGGCGGTTCCCCAGGCTCCTCCACCAACAACCCCTATCCGAGTTTTTGCTATATCAATCATCCTGCTCATGCGTTAAAATTTCCCTTTCAGATCTGACAATATCCTGATATTTATGACATTATATTTTAATTGAGAATGAGTGATATTCATACACCAGATCAATACCGGGATCAACTTTATTCTGGTAATTGAATTTTATTTACAATCCTGATTTGTCTTGATACTAATTTATAGAATCAAAGCTCATTAAGAATCCGTATCATAAAATACTTTTAACTTTTCTATGGTAGTCAGATATTTCTCAACATCATTTATAATTTCAGGGTTGCATTGAGAAAAAAGAATGGAGCCCTCTTTTTTTTTCCCGAAACGCAATCTTTGAAGCAATATCCTTTCAAGAATTTCATCTCTAAATAAAAATAGAAAATTCTTTCCGGTTCTGTCAGGGCAGAGCCAATAATCAGATGATGCCAGATTCACTTCCATCTCAAAGAGCCTTCTTGATTTCAATTCGAACACTCTATCCGGATCACACACTCTGATTGTTCTAATGGTTTTTCGTTTATTGATCTTTTTTAACACCTTTTCTTTAGAAAGACCGATTTTAAATTCTTTATACCCCTGCTGAGTATAGGAATAAATACCTGATGGATGCACGGCCACAAGTTCTATCAACACGACAAAAAGTATAAGACCGATACCAAAAGAGGCTTGTAGTATCCTTTGTTTTGCTTTCCCTTTTTTTTTCATATTCCCTCTTTGATTTAACTGAACACATTTAGAGCCTATCCTTACAATATTTTTCTATCTTTTAAAACTTTTCATTTGTATCCTTTGATATCCTGACGTACACCTGAAAATAATATCTCTACAATGCACTTGACGCCCATTGTGTAAAAATATTATAATATAACCTCACTGACGTGATGTTAGTATTCCTTTTCGACCATACAGATTTCTTGTTCTTCAGCCTCCCCTGTATCAGGATAAACCATATACGAAAAGCGCAGGCCTTATTTTTCTAACCAGGCAATAATTTTAAAAAAAAGGAGAGAAATTATGAGAATGAAACCCAAAAAAATAATGTGTGCAATTGATTTTTCAGATTTTACAAATATTATCCTCTCCCATGGCAAATCACTGGCCTCAGAGTTTGGATCAACACTGTGTCTATGCCATATCGTATCGGAAGCAGTGATGGTTTCAAGTCTTGGACACTCCTATTTTACTTACACTGACATGGAGAGTGAGCGCATCCGGCATGCCAAGGATAGACTTGAAAAAATGGCGGAAGAGTTTGATATTGAATGTGAAATCATCGTCTTATCAGGGCATGCGGCAGATGAGATCAATGAAACTGCCTGTAAAAACAATGTTGATATGGTCATTGCCGCCACCCACGGAGGATCAGGCATAAAACGATTTTTGATCGGGTCTGTCACAGACAGGCTGATAAAAATTCTTACATGCCCGCTTCTGGTTCTGCATGCACGGGAAAATCATTTGGCTTCTCCGGTTGAAGAAAAAATAAAACTGAAGCGAATTCTTGTGGGATGTGATTTTTCCCCGGATTCCAAACTTGCTTTTAACTATGCCCTGAGCCTGGCCCAGGAATTTCAGACACAGCTTTATCTTGCCCATGTTATCAGGCCAGCGGAACATACCAGATTATCAGCCTCAGACTATATGGAAATACAGGGAGGTGACTACACCAAATGGGCCCGGTCTGAATATCTGGATCTGCAGAAGAACGCAACAAATGAGGATTTGAAAGAAAAAAGCAATCTATCAAGCCGCCTTGAGGAACAGCTTTCTTCTATGGTTCCTGAAGAGAGCCGAAACTGGTGCACACCCGTTATCATCCAGCTTGAAGGTCAACCCTACAAGGAACTGATTAACTTTGCCGAGCAAAATCAAGTGGATATGATCGTGCTTGGGGTTCACGGCTACAGCCTTTTGGAACAGTTTCTGGTTGGTTCTACAACTGATCGTGTCATTAGTCAGGCCTCATGTTCTGTTCTCGTAGTTCGGCAGATCTCCTGAAAATTATTCTTTTTTTTCTTGGTTCACATGCATGCCAAAGGCCAGCATCATCTGGTTCCTGTCTTCCATTTGAAGACATGCTTCAAGTGAGCCCACATCAATATTAATATTAATAGCTTCTTTGGTCATTCTAAGTCCCAGAGGATTTTTACTTGCCATAACCTTTGCAAGTTCAGTTGCGGTTTCAATTATTTTTTCTTTTGGAACTATCCTGCTGGCAAATCCCAGATTCATCGCCTCTTTTGCAGTAAGCCAGTTTCCGGTTAAAAGAAATTCATTGGCTCGCCCAGACCCAATAAGCCGGGGAAGAAAATAAGAGGAGGCCATATCAGCACCGCCTAGTCCAATGTTTATGTAAGCCGCGCTGAATTTTGCATTTTCAGCCATAATACGGATATCCGAAGCCATAGCAAGGGAAAAACCAATTCCGGCAGCAGCCCCATGGACACAGCAAATAACAGGCTGTGGAATTTTTCTTAACCCTAACATCATTCTTGATAACCTTACCTGTGCATTATAAGCATCAGCAGGTTGCATAGCAAAAATTTCAGGACCCAGTGTCTGCATGTCAAGTCCTGCACAAAAGCCTTTAGCATCCCCCCCGTCAAAAATAAGGACTGAAACACTGTTATCGTACATCCGCGCTTTGATGAATTCTTCAAATTCACCCAGCATTTCTTTATCAAAGGCATTATATTTATCCGGCCTGTTCAACGTAAGATAGCCTATTTTTCCTTCTTGTTTGAATATAATTTTATCCATTTATGTTCTCCGAAAAATTTCAGGAATTTTATCTATCGGGTTTACCTTGCCATCCCCATTTATTAACTTATTAAAACATTACTATCAAATCAAAAAATTTGACACAATCTTTAAAGTTGGCTATAGCAATTTCATGGCATTTTTATTTTCAACATTTTTAAATACATACAGGCCTCTGATCATAAGCGAATGGGTTGAAAAACTGCACACTGAATGCGGTGAGCAATATGCAGCAAGACCGGTAGAAGAACTTTTGCAGACCATTACCCGGGCAGTTGATGCAAACTATCAGGTACTGGTACACAAAAATTATCGCGATATCAATACCTTTATTGACAAGATAACCGATATGCGCCTGAAAGCAGGATTTTTACTGTCTGACGTTCAAAGAGCTTTTGAGCTTTATCGCATGATTTTAACCGGCCTGCTGATTTCAAATGCACCCAGAGAAGACTTTCACGAAATCTTTGAACGGCTGAACCTATGCCTTGCCTATACCATGCACCGGTTCAGTGACCATTTTCAGGATATGCACCATAAAAAAATTATTCAGCAGAACAGAGAGCTTGAGCAAAAGGTTAAAAAACGAACGGCTGCACTTCAGGAATCTGAACGTATGGCCTATATAGGTCAGATTACGGCATCCCTCTCCCATGAGATTCGAAATCCTCTATCCTCAGTCAAGATGAACCTTCAAATTTTAAGCAGTAATCAAAAAATTACAGGAAATGATAAACGCAGAGTTGATATCTCAGTGTCTGAGGTGATCAGGCTTGAACAGATCTTGAACCAGGTTTTAGATTTTGCCAAACCATTGCAGCTGAATATCAACTCCTGCAACATATGTCATATTTTAGATTCTTATATTGAACTTCTTGAAATGAAATTCAAAGAAAAAAATCTTAGTGTAGTGACAACTTTTGAAGATAAATTGCCGCTTATTACAGCAGATGGAGAAAAACTGGGCCAGGCATTTATCAACGTACTTATCAATGCCATTGAGTCATCTGATCCGTTTGGAAAAATCAGTGTGACCTTCAAAAAAACAATAAAACAGAATCATGAATATGCAACCGTTCTGATTGATGACGAGGGTCCGGGCCTTGATGGAAAGAATAGAGAGGAAATCTTCAAACCTTTTTTTACAACTAAAGCTAAAGGAGTTGGCCTGGGACTTGCCAATGTCAAAAGGATTATTGAAGCCCACAACGGATTTGTCAGGGCAAAAAAAAGAAGATTCAAAGGGGCTTCATTTTCAATAATGATTCCCATAGGAAATATTTAATGGCAAGAATACTGGTCATAGATGACGAACCTTCCATCCTTGAATCCTTGAACATGTTTCTTACGGAAAAAGGACACCAGGTTTTTACTGCCCAAACCGGGGCAATAGGCCTTGCGCTTTTTTCAAAAAAATCATTCCAGGTGGTGATCATGGATATCAGGCTTCCTGATTTCAACGGGCTGGATATTCTTCAAACCATGATTAAGAAAAAAAAAACATCAAAGATTATCATGATTACAGCTTTTCAGGATATGGAGACTACGATTGCAGCCATTAAAAGGGGAGCCTTTGATTATATTCACAAACCCCTTGATGCGGATAAAATTGAAAAAGCTGTAAACCGGGCCATCAATATCCTTGAAATTGATAGGGAAACCCCTTCCCTTGACCCGGGAAAAGAGATATCTGACAATCCCTGGGTGATCATTGGCAGGAGTGAAAAGATGCGCAGGATATTTAAAATGATAGGGCTTGTCTGTACCAGCCATGTCAACGTGCTTCTCCAGGGTGAGACGGGTACGGGAAAAGAATTGATTGCAAGGGTGATTCATTTGAACTCTTCATTTAAGGATGAGCCTTTTGTCATATTTGACTGTTCAGCTGTTGTGGGAAACCTTCTTGAAAGTGAACT
>NZ_JAIOSW010000462.1 GCF_021107415.1 Desulfobacula sp. | reverse complement strand
TCATACCCGTTAAAGGCATGCATGACTTCAAATCCGTCGTCTGAAAGAATTCCTTCAAGAGATTTTATGATCGTTATTTCATCATCAACAATTAATACTGCGGGATACATACTTATTTCTCCTGTTTTATATGAACCATCAAGCCGGAAGCTCAATAATAAATTTTGCACCTTTTGGCTTGTTATCCTGAACCCTTATTACACCATTATGATCGGAAATGATAGAGTGGACAATGGCAAGCCCAAGTCCCATACCTGATTTTTTAGTGGAAAAGTAAGGTTCAAATAACTTGGTTTTTTCATTATCAGATATCCCTTTGCCGTTATCAGCGATTTCGATTCTTACAATTTTTAAAATTTCGTCATAAGAGACATCAAACAGAATCATTCCGTTTTTATTTACAGCATAGACGGCATTGTCAGTCAGATTGATAAATGCCTGTTTCATATGCTGATGATCTAATTTCAGCACCGGGATATTTTTAGCAAATCTGGATTTGATATCAACATTTTCAAGGCCTTCCCTGTATAGTGCAATGGTTTCAAGAATAACATTTTCAATTTTACATTGGGCAACGTTTGCATCCGGGAATTTGGCAAATGTGGAAAATTGATTGACAAGGTTTCTGATCAGGTCCACATGTTCCACAATAGTGTCAGCACAACTGGTAAAAACTTCATCATTAATCTGGTTGCCATATTTGCGTTTTAGCCGTTGAGCTGACAATTTTATCGGTGTTAAAGGATTTTTAACCTCATGGGCAATTCTCCTGGCAACCTCTCTCCATGCAGCGACTCGCTGGGCTTTTTCCAGTTCGGTGACATCATCAAAAACCAGTACAGCACCCACATCTCTATCTTGGTCATCTTTTAATGTATTAAAATTTAAGGCAAAGTGTTTGGGGGTTCCCGAGACTGTCGCAGAAAGGGGGATTTCAAGCGTCTCCTGGCCCTGGGCTACCTGGTTATAAATTTTATCGGCAATCTGTAAATATTCGTTTTTTAAAACATGTTTAAAATTATTGTTTAAAATATAACGGCTGTTAATATCCAGCATGGATTCGGCAGCCTTGTTGATGGTCATTATGGTTCCCTTATTATCAATAGAGATCACGCCGGCAGAAATATTTTTTAATACAATTTCAATGTATTTGCGACTCTTTTCAAGTTCAGCATTCTGTTGTTTGAGCATCTCCCCGGAAAGTGCAATCTGCTCTCTACCTGTGGCAAGTTGTTTGGTCATTAAATTAAAGGATTTGATAAGGGTTCCGATTTCATCGTCCGTCTCAAAATCAATCTGGTAATTTAAGTCTCCATCAGTGACCCGTTGTGTTCCTTCTGCAAATTTCATTATGGGAATCGTAATGGATCTTGCCAGCTGAAACCCAAACCAGATAGCACAGAAAACAACAAGAAGTGCTACAATTGAGAGCGCAATATAATATGATATCTGGGCAGGTTTTTTCGCCAGTTTGAGCTGGTGATATTCTTCAATTCCCTTTAAAATAGCCTGAAGGTTCTCGGACAGTTCCGGTGATACCAGAGTGGTGATAACAATAAATGCCCTGGCTTTTTTAGGGTCTGTTCCAAAGGGAATGGTTGCAATTGTTCTTAAAAATTCCCCCTCTTTGATATTTTGTGAAATTGTGTGACTTTGTTTTCCTCCTGGTATGCGGGTTAAATCATTACTGGTCAGAAGGCCGAAATGAAGGTTTTCCAGTTCATTTGCCAGTGACAGGCTGACACGTTTGACATCAGGTGTATAAATCTCAACGGCATGTCGGTTAAATGCCCGTTGTATGACCTGGGTATACCGGGTCAGCTTTTTTTCATTCTCTTTGTCCAAAAGTTTTCGGGAGTCGATTTGAAACGCAGCCCTTTTGGCGGCAAATTCATTTTTTTCTTCAATATATTCATAAAGCTTTTGTCCGACAACTAATGAGCTGTTCAGGGTTTGCTCAACCGGTGCATTAAACCAGAAGGCAATGCTTGTGGAAATAAAATGGATGGAGAAAAAGAAAAGAACGGTTGTGGGCAGAAGAGCAAGTACAATAAATGCGGCGATTAGCCGCGTTTTGAGTTTGGACCCTAAAATATTATTCTTTTTTTCATAGTACAGCTTTGCAAGATTTCTAAAGACCAATAAAAGCAAAGCAAGCAACAGCAATAAATTAGTGTTTATCAGGATAAACATCAATACCGTACTGGATAGGGAGAAATCACTGCCAAAATTGGTGATACGAGTTTCAATGAATGTCAGTACCCCGACCGCAATCAGGATAATGAGAATTAGAATGCCTTCTTTTTTCTTTCTGGCCTGTTCATTTTTTGAGTGATTTGATTCAGCCATATATTTAATTTCAGGCAATATTTGTCTATATGAACGCTAATAGGTAAAATTGATTAAATACCAGTTTGTTTCAAAATTCCAAAAAGAGACAAAAAAGAAAACAGTGTGAAGCGATAAGGGCAAGGTGACTTTATCAAGCTCTGCCTTGATTCTGAGTTGGTATTTATCCCCTTTAACAAGTTGATTCAATGGTATGATTTTTAAATTGTCGATTTCGGTCATAAAGGACTTTGCATCTTCAAATGATGATGTGGTAATAGACTTTTCATTTTTCCAGGATTGCAAAATAGAGAATTCCTTTTTCAGGGAATTATATTTTAGTGTGGATTTAAGCTGGATGTTGGATATTTTTTTGTCAAACCATGAACCACCGGTTTTATATAGAGTAATATAAAACGAAAAAGTGGTTGGAATACCATTGAGGACAGCCTGGTTTATTTTTGGGGTGAAGGCCTGTTTTACATCAAAATATGTTAAGAGGTCATCTCTGGTGTTGGCAAGTTTTATATTTTCTATAACAGCGGTTTCTTCTGCAAATGCGATAGGGGGTAATAAAAGACAGAGTATAACACCCACTGACATAAAGAGTGTAATAGCCATTCTATGGAAGGAAAATCGTATCATTAGTATAAAATATTTAAATTTTTACCGGTCCTGTTTCCCAGGCATTTTTGTTTTCTAAAAATGTTTTAATGAATAAATGATTCAGGGCATGTCCTGATTTATGGGTAACGATATGCCCCTGAATTGGCATGCCAAGCAGGGAGAAATCTCCAAGACTGTCCAAGAGTTTATGCCTGACAAACTCGTCTGGGTACCTTAGCCCTTCTTCATTTAAGATTCTATCTTTATCAATAATGATGGCATTGTCAAGGCTTCCACCCTTACCAAGACTGAATTTTTTTAAAAGTTCCAAATCCTGGATAAATCCGAATGTTCTGGCATGGCTGATTTCTTTTTCAAAATTATTTTTGGCTCGGTCAAACGTGATTTCCTGTTCTCCGATCAAAGGATGGGCGAATTCAATCCGGCAGGTAATTTTAAAACAGGGTGCAGGATGGACAATTACTGATTTATCATTATCAGTCACTTTGATCGGTTTTTTAACGATAAAAAATTGTTTTGGAGCCGCTTGTTTTTCAATACCTGTTTTTTTGATGAGTTGCGTAAAAATTTTTGCACTTCCATCCATAATGGGGATTTCATATTCATTGAGTTCCACCAGGGCATTATCAATTCCTAACCCTGCAAAACTGGCCATTAAATGTTCAATTGTTGAAACAATTGCCCCATTGGTCCCCAATACCGTTGCAAGACTGGTATCAACGACCAGCCTAAAAAGCGCCTGGATATCCTGGGTGCCCGGCAGATCTAATCGCCTGAATTTTATGCCATGGTTTTCCGGTGCAGGTTTTATGGTAAGGTGCATCTGTTTTCCGGAATGAACTCCTGTCCCTGAGAAAGAGACATTCTCTGAAATGGTTCTTTGTAAAAAATATTTAGTCATAAACTATTCGGTTTATCTTTATTGCCAATTTAAAAGTTGGTTAAAATTTAGTTTGCTATATATATCTGGTTTTAATACACAAAGCAAAGCAAATGAGAAATTTCTTTGGTTCATTCTTGTTTTTTGATAAAGAAAAGTAAAATACAATAGTGTATAAGATGGTATAGTCATTATTGGACTATTTGAAAAGGAGCTAAGTTGCTTGCAAAAATAAACTCATGTTCAGTGGTAGGGATTGATGGATTTATTGTTGATGTTGAAGTTGATATTTCTTATGGTCTTCCGGTTTTTAATATTGTCGGTCTACCGGAAGTTTCTGTCAGGGAGAGCAAAGACCGGGTTAAAACCGCCATAAAAAATTCAGGGTATACGTTTCCCATGGAAAGAATTGTGGTCAACCTGGCTCCTGCTGATGTTAAAAAGGAAGGAACAGGGTTTGATCTGCCGGTCGCTATTGGTATTCTGGTTGCATCTGAGGTCATTGCCGCAGATAAGGTAAATTCCTATCTTATTTCAGGTGAACTTTCCCTTGACGGGAAAATAAAACCAATCAAAGCAGCACTCCCCTATGCCTTGACAGCAAAGGAAAGGGGATATAAGGGGATCATTATACCTGTTGAAAATGCAGCTGAGGCTGCCATGGTGGACGGTATCGATGTTTTGCCGGTGAAAAACCTGTCGCAGATTGTTGATTTTTTTACAGGATTTATTGAAATTGAAAAATATTGTATGGATTTGAATCCGCTGACCCATGTCAATGATAAGGCGTATGGAATGGATTTTTTCGAGGTAAGGGGTCAACAACATGCTAAGAGAGCTTTGGAAATTGCTGCAGCAGGTTTCCATAATGTTTTGATGACAGGGCCGCCGGGATCCGGGAAAAGCATGCTGGCAAAACGGCTTCCGACTATTCTGCCGACACTGACATTTGGAGAAGCCATTGAGGTTACAAGGATTTATTCCGTTCTGGGGTTAATTGAGGATAAAATGCCATATATATCAACAAGACCGTTTCGATCTCCCCATCATACGATTTCCGATGCAGGCCTTGTGGGTGGCGGATCAAAGCCTGCTCCAGGGGAAATCAGTCTGGCCCACAATGGTGTGCTTTTCCTTGATGAGCTGCCGGAGTTTAAAAAAAATGTGCTGGAGGTTTTAAGACAGCCCCTTGAAGATGGAAAAGTTTCTATTGCAAGGGCTGGTATGAAAGCAAGCTATCCTTCGCAATTCATGCTGGTGGCAGCCATGAACCCTTGTCCCTGCGGATATTTATTCGATCCCATGGGTAAATGTACCTGCACACACCCCCAGATTCAAAAATACAGATCAAAAATTTCAGGGCCGCTTCTGGACAGAATCGATATTCAAATTGAAGTGCCAAGAATTGAATATAAAGATCTTGCCGGCAAAACAAAGACAGAGGGTTCTTCCCGAATAAGAAAAAGGGTCAATCGTGCCGGAAAGATACAGGAAGCAAGACTTGCAAAATTAAGTGTATCCAGTAATGCCAGGATGCACAGCCGCCATTTGGAAGCATTTTGCCATTTGGATGCCGAATGTGAGAAACTCCTTAAACAGGCGGTTGATGTCCTTGGATTCTCGGCCAGAGCCTGGCATTCCGTCATACGGGTGGCAAGAACCATTGCAGATCTTGAAAATGTCCCTGAAATTGAGCGGCACCATCTTGCCGAAGCCATCCAGTACAGGAGCTTTGACAGAGGTTTTTCTCTATAAAGGATGAATACTGTTGATGAAAACCATAACTTAAAAGAAGTATAAATATGATTAAAAAAGATATTTTTAATAAGGATGTAAAAGAACAATTCAAAGCGTCTGCAAAAGACAGGATATATAGATTTGTAATGGCTGATCAGATGATACGGGGTGCTATTGTTCATTCCACCCGGATGGTGAATGAAATGAGGACAAACCATGACTTAGGGCCTTTGGAAACCCTGGTGCTGGGCCAGGCCTATATCGCGGTAAGTCTTCTTTGTTCGACTCTAAAAGCTGAGAATGACAAGGTAAGTATGAATATCCAGTGTTCAGGTCCTATAAAAGGACTGGATGTTGAATCAAATGTGTTTGGTGAAGTCAGAGGATACCTTAAAACTCAACAGATTAAAGTCAAAAACCCTGAAAAGGTTAAATATCTGTCAACACTTTATGGAGCCGGCTTTCTTACGGTGACAAAATACCTGGAAGATGCGCCCACACCCTATTCCGGCCAGGTGGCCCTTGAGCATGGGAGTATTGCAGAAGATCTGGCCAAT
>NZ_JAIOSW010000479.1 GCF_021107415.1 Desulfobacula sp. | reverse complement strand
TCATTTGAATAATAAAAGTTTTAATCTTTCTTATTGAGGATTTGATCTTTGATCATAAAATATATAAAATTATATAGAGAGTTTTAAATGCTCAATACACTTAAAAATAGATTTGAACAGGGTTGCAGAACCTGTGGCTACCCTAAAGAAAAACCTGCCGTATTTGCCCGTTATCGAGGCAAACCAATTATACAAAAAGATGTTTCGTCTGATGTAGTAGAAGCGTGTGCAAAGGCCTGCCCGCAGGATGCCATTGATATAGGTCTCAAAAAAATTGATATGGGCCGGTGTGTATTCTGCGGGACATGTGAAAAAATTTCCAAAGGGGCCTTTATTACTTTTACAGATGATTTTGAAATTTCTACTTCCAAAAAAGAACATTTGCTGACGGATGGAGATCTTCCCTCCCTTGCCGAACACTCCAAACAGCACTTTAAAAAACTGTTTGGCCGGTCTTTACAGCTCAGGCAGGTATCCGCAGCTGGCTGCAATGCCTGCGAAGCGGATTTAAACGTATTGGCAACCCCATTCTTTGATCTTGCCAGGTTTGGTATCAATTTTGTTGCATCCCCCCGTCATGCCGATGGCATTGTTGTGACAGGACCTGTATCCAGAAATATGAAAATAGCATTGTTGACAACATATGAAGCAATTGCTGAACCAAAAGTTGTCATTGCTGTGGGAAGCTGCACCATAACAGGTGGTCCTTTCCTGGGAAGTCCTGAAATCACAGAGGGTCTGGACACCATTTTGCCTGTGGATCTGTTTATACCGGGCTGCCCTCCACATCCTCTGACGAATCTGCATGCATTGTTGACATTTTTTAAATAGCAATAAAAATTTATATTACAATAGTTTGAGGTTCCAGTTCCATAACCCGGGCCGGTTTTTTATTTTAATACCACGGGGTATGGTTTCATGGATGTTGACAAAGAGTGAAAACCCGGCCTTTTCCAGCAATTCTTTTTTGGAAGTTAGATCCAGGTACCAATTGGGAAAAACAAAATAATTATTGTTGTGTTTAGTTATCCAGCCGGTTTCACCCATAGGGCTTGTAAACGCCTGATTTGTTTTTAGATCATTTGAAATAATTCTTGAGATACCCAATGGCCAGTTGCCATAAATAACAATACCGAGCGGCAGGTTGCATTTTTGCGGCAAAGAGCAGAATGTATCCTGGTCAAGTTCCGGGCTGACAATGGCACCGGAGAATCCCTGTTGTTTTAAAAGATTCACCGTCGCGCTGTTGGTAATATTGCAAAAAGGGCCTGCCCATAAATTTAATTGCTTTGGATTTTTAAAAAGCGAGACTTGCCAGAAGGCATTTAAAACAAAGTTTTTTGCCCCTTTTTTTATGGCTTTGGCAATGGTGTCAAAGCATATTTTTTCTTCACCCGGAAATAAAACAGGATCCAGCCATAACCAGTTCCTGCTTGAAGGAGGCGCAGAATATCCCTGGGTTGAAATCCATACACCCGTCTGGGTGTTAGCGCGCACTTGTCGAAGCTTACCCCTTGAAACAGCGATTTCCTGTACCCTGGTTTTTGATTTTACAGCTTTTTGGGGGTGAGTCGCCTTATATTTATTCTCAGCAGGTCGAATCGTTGTTTTTTCCAAGTCAGAAAGTTCAGCATCAAGCGCTTTAATAACCGAGGCAAGTTCCTGTCCTCTCCGGTCAATGATATAGACACAGGTTCCTTTTTTCAGTTTAAATTTAGATTTTTTGTTTAAATAAAACTTTCCTTTTTTGGGTACAGCCCGTGTGACTCTTTGAATATTGTGGGCTGGATCATCTTCAAACCCGATTCTTAAAAGATCTGAAGGAAAGAGGGCTTCTCTTGTGATAAAAAAGGGTGAGGCAGGATTTTTTATTCTGCCTGCAAAAAGCCCGGACCCAGTTTCCGATGAGTGATCCAAAGGATTCATCAGCCTTTGGGATAAAAGATTATAATGGGTAAATTCTCTTCCCATGGCATAATCAAGGTATGAAAGTGCTTCTTTTTTCTTTTTGGGGTCATCTCGTAAGAGCTTGTAAGCTTTAACCGTGTAATAAACATAGTGGGGGCTTTTTTTCCGCCCTTCAATTTTCCAGGTAGTAATTTGTGGAATTGTTTTTAATACTTTCACCAATACATCAGCAGAAAAATCCATACATGAAAAATGTCTTTTTTTGTGACCTTTCTGGTCATACATTCTTCTGCAGGGCTGAACACATCTGCCCCGCAGGGAGCTTTTCCCGCCAAACCATGAACTCCAATAGCATCGTCCTGAAATGCAATAGCACAAAGCCCCATGAATAAACGCTTCAAGCTCAATGTCTTCAGGAGTATTTTGGGCCATATTTTTCATTTCATCAATGGTAAATTCTCTGGGTAGAACGATTCTTTTGAATCCCAATTGCTTTGATGTTCTCAAGGCGGAAGGGAAGGTGCAGTTACCTAAAGTAGAGAGGTGAAATTCTTTTTTAAAACCGGCTTTGCCTGCCAGTGTAATCATGGCGAGATCCTGAATAATCAGGGCATCAAAATCAACAAATTTGCAGAGTTTGCAAAGGATATTAAAGACTTTTTCCTGTTCAGATTCCTTTATAATAGAATTAAATGCAATATATACGTCGATGTGTCTGGATTTGGCAAGCTTTGTCAAACCTGCCAACTCTTCGATACTAAAGTTTTGGGCCTCCATCCGTGCAGAAAATATTTTCAGGCCGCAATAGATTGCATCGGCACCAGCAGCAATGGCTGCAAGAAAAGAATTTTTATCACCTGCAGGGGCAAGGATTTTGGGACTATTTATGCTCATTTAAGTTTTCATCCAATTTAATTTAAATAGAGAGTAGTATTGCAATTTTGGTAAAATTTGTCAAAATGATGAAAATACAAATACAAAGAAAGATAACAAAAATTAGTTAAAGGGAAAAATAATGTTTGCAAAGTATGATTCACAAGATTTTTTAACACCCGTTGACGGGGTAGAAATGAAAACGTCTGTATATGGTGATAACAGTTTGTTGACACGATTTCATTTGAAAAAAGGAAGTGCATTGCCCAGACATTCTCACCCCCAGGAGCAGACAGGATTCATGGTCGCAGGAAAAATGAAATTATTCATTGCCGGAGAAGAGTTTATTGCAGAACCGGGAGATACCTGGTCCATAAAAGGGGATGTAGAACACTGGGCTGAAGTTATTGAAGATTCTGTGGCTATTGAAGTGTTTTCTCCTTTAAGGGAAGATTATCTGCCCCAATAGGGGTCGGACGGCCCATTTAATAAAACAATTATTATGAATTAATCTTAATAGCCCTTATATTCTTGTCTCTTACATATTTCTATGGTATGGGTTTTTTTGTTTGTTAAATGATTGAATAAGATTTAAAAGAAATTTCTTTTATAAAGAGGATTATAACCATGAAACAGATGAAGCAGCTTATTGATCGAATTATCAGTCGTGTTAATGTTAATTTAAGCGAGTTTGATTTTGATACTGAGAATTTTGTAACAGATTCCATTGATTTTGAAAAACTGTTAAAGTTTTACGCATTTTATGGAATTACATCTCGTCATCCCATTTATTTTCATTTTAAAAATTCAAATGTTGCGGGCAGTTATTTCCTTGGAAAATGTTATGTGGGAAGATCTGCCATTTATAAAAGTGATGTAAGGGGCGATGAATTAAAAAGAAAGGGGGACAATATCCGTTGTGCAAAGGATATTCCTCTTGTTGAAGATGAAATGATTACCATCAGGGATAGTCTTCTTTATAAAACCCTTGTTCACAGCAACTCCCACAATCTTGAGAGTCCCGAACAATTTGGTATCCACAATACCATTTCAGCTCATTATGTCAACATTCACGGTACAACTCTTGAAGGCTGTTTTTTAGGTCCTTTTGCAACCGTGGATCTTATGAATCTTCATTCCTGCATTGTGGGTGAATTTGCGTATGTTCAGGCGGGTGAGCTTTTCCATAGAAAGATTGATCCCGGAACCGTGTGGGTACGAAGTCCTAATTTTGAGTTTAAATATAGGTTTAAAAAGGATATTTTAGATAATTTTGTCGGGGTAAACTCTTCATATCAACCCCGTGGGATCATCTATGATTTTGTTAAAGAACGAGAACATGATTATGAAAAATTATTTGATGTAATGAATCTTGAACCAATTAAAGCCCCGGACAGTTCTGCTGTCAACAGATATGCCGTGATTCTGGGTAAAACACGCATTGGTGAAAATGTTCTGGTCGCTCAACGGGCTTTTTTGGATAATGCTGTAATGGGAGATGGTTCTAATGCCCAGGAAAACACCTATATTATTCATTCAAATCTTTCGCAAAACTGTATAACAGCTCATGGTGGAAAAATAATCCATTCTGATATTGGCCCTGATACTTTTGTCGGCTTTAATTCATTTTTAAATGGAAAACCCGATGCACGAATAAAAATTGGTGAAGGCTGTATTGTGATGCCGCACACCATAATAGATCCTGATATTCCGCTCGAAATACCCGATGAACACCTGATATGGGGGTTTATCGGTTCTAAAGAGGACATAAAAGATCATACGATTGCTTTGGATGATCTTGCTGAAGTACGGGATACCCTGAGACTGGGAAAAATGGTTTTTAAGGGTATGGGTTCTGTCTTTATTGATGGCTTCAGGCGAAGGCTTCATCAGATTCTATTGGCAAATGGTGCTTTATTTAACAACGGCGAAAAACGGGGTCATGCACAGGATGATCAAAACATATCCTTTAATATTATTCAGCCTTATAGAACAGGAGAGCGGAATGGTTTGTATCCCTCAATCCGAATTAATCCATAGCCTGTCAGGGAATGAGGGGGGCAAATAAATTTTTTTGTAAGCTTGAGCTTAAATTAGGGAAATCACTAATCCTATGAAAAGACTCTTTCCTTTAAAATCCGGTGACACATTAGGTGTCTGTGCGCCATCTGCACGCTTTGATATTGAGAAATTAAATCTGGGAATTCAGATTTTAGAGAACTTGGGATTCAAGGTTAAAGTCCCAAAAGAGATCTTTAAAAAGAAGCGGTATCTTGCAGGCGATGATATGTTGCGGGCATCTGTTATTAACAACCTTTTTTTAGATCCTGATATAGATGGAATCATTTGTGCCCGGGGCGGTTTTGGTGCGATGCGAATCCTGGATCACTTAAACTGGAAGAGGATCAAACAAAATCCCAAACCATTTATCGGGTTTTCTGATAGTACGGCAATATTATTGTCTATCATCAGTGAAACAGGGACTCCGGTTATTCACGGACCCACTGTGGTTTCATTTGCCACTGCTCAAAAAGAGACCATTGATTCGTTTTATAAAATTTTAATGGGTTCTTTTGATAAAATCGAAATAACAAATGGACAAATCATCAAGCCTGGTGAGTGTACAGGTGTATTAAAGGGAGGGAACATTTCAACTATATCCCATCTTTTGGGTACAAGGTTTCAACCGGATTTTAAGGATAGTATTTTATTTTTGGAGGACATTGGAGAACCGGCCTATAAAATTGACCGAATGCTGACACAGATGAAAATGGCAGGTTTGTTTAAAGGAATTCAGGGCGTGATTACCGGGGTTTTTAAAGACTGTGACAATGATGAGTATATAGAAGAAATATTGTCAGAGATATTTGACCCATACAATGTCCCGATTCTTTCAGGTTTGGATTCCGGCCATGGAAAGGTTAATTTGCCCTTATACATGGGAATAGATATTGAGATGGATACAAAAAAAATCGCAAAAATTCACTGGATTTAATGCATATGGGCAAGGACAGCATTTCCAGGGAGGTAGAACAGGCGATTTTACAAGGTGTTTTCCCCGGAGCGGTTCTATTGTGTGCTGTAAATCAGAAAATTGTTTTCCATGAATCTTATGGGATGACTGATATCTTTGAAAAAAGAAAAATGAGGACAGACAGTATTTTTGACCTCGCCTCTTTAACAAAACCTTTGGCAACAACATTGGCTTTATCCAAGCTTATTGAGAGAAATCAGGTCTTTTTGGATCAGAAGATCGGGTCAGTTCTAAAAGAATTTAAGGCATCCCCAAAAGCAGATATTACCATTGATATGCTGCTCAGACATACCTCAGGATTTCCCGCCCATCGTGAATATTTTAAAAAAATCATAAAAACAGATGCAAATCCAAGAAAATATCTCAGACAGCTTCTTGTTCGTGAGGCACTTGAGAACAAAATTGATGTGTGTCAGGTTTACAGTGATTTAGGATTTATGGTCCTGTCATGGATCATTGAGAAAACAGCCTGCCAAAGGCTGGATCGGTTTGTTACAGAACAAATTTATTCACCCCTTGGGATTGATGATTTATTTTTCATAGATCTGGACCTGAAGAATGAAAAACTGAACACGTATCGCCAAAAAATTGTTGCCACCCAGAAATGTCCCTGGAGAAAAAAACTTCTTAAGGGTGAAGTGGATGATGATAATGCCTGGGCTGTTGGAGGAATAGAAGGCCATGCCGGACTTTTCGGTGATGCCGGCTCCATATATAAACTTTGCTGTGAAATATTGAATGCATTGCTAAACAAACCGACAAAAGTCCTGTCCCCTGATATTATAAAAGCCTTTGTACAAAAGGAAAGTCAATGTGATATGGTTGCAGGATTTGATACCCCTTCTAAAAAGGATTCTTCTTCAGGTCAATTTTTTTCATCCTCATCTGTGGGTCATCTTGGATTTACAGGCACCTCTTTCTGGATTGATCCTGTGACATCATTGATCATTATTTTTTTAACCAACAGGGTACACCCGTTAAGATTGAATGAGGGGTTAAAAAAATTTCGTCCGCAAATACATGATTTAATCTATTCGCAATTAATATAAAATATTGTGTACTAAGGCTTTTTGGACTTGTAAAAAATAGTTAAGTCTGTTAGCAAATAACTTTTAATAAGATCTTTTGTGTTTAAATACAATTTATAAATATTTTTCTTATAATGAGGTAAAATGAATTTTATAACAGACTCTTTACTTGGAGCTTTTTCCAATGATCTGGCCATTGATCTTGGGACTGCAAATACACTTGTTTATGTTAAGGGAAAAGGAATTGTATTAAGTGAGCCTTCAGTTGTTGCCGTTAGAACGGATGGGGCAAAAAGTAAAGTGCTTGCTGTGGGCGCTGAAGCAAAAAGGATGCTGGGGCGTACACCGGGTAATATTGTCGCCATAAGACCCATGAGGGATGGTGTGATTGCTGATTTTGAGGTCACTGAGGCAATGTTAAAGCATTTTATCCGAAAAGTTCACAATAACAGGAAAACCCTTGTTCGCCCTAGAATTGTTATCGCCGTACCATCCGGTATTACCCAGGTTGAGAAGAGAGCGGTTAGAGAGTCGGCAGAATCAGCGGGAGCAAGGGAAGTGTTTCTGATTGAAGAACCCATGGCTGCAGCGATTGGTGCAGGCCTTCCCATTACCGAACCTACCTGTAATATGGTTGTTGATATCGGCGGAGGAACAACGGAAACAGCCGTTATTTCCCTTGCCGGTGTCGTTTATACAAGATCGTTAAGGGTTGCCGGTGACAAGATGGATGCTTCCATCAGCCAGCATATAAAACGAAAATATAATCTTCTCATTGGTGAGAGAACTGCAGAGATAATCAAAACAACCATTGGGAATGCATATCCTGATCCTGAAAATCTTGAAACCATTGAGGTCAAGGGCCGAGACCTTGTATCCGGTATCCCTAAAATACTTGCCATTGATTCCGAGGAAGTCCGGGTTGCCATTTCCGAACAAATTGATGCGATTGTTGAAACAGTTCGCATTGCACTTGAACAGACACCTCCTGAACTTGCAGCAGATATTGTTGATTCCGGAATTGTTTTAACCGGTGGTGGTGCTTTGCTGAAAAATTTGGATAAACTGCTGAAAGAAAAAACCGGACTTCCCATTATTGTCGCCGATGATCCATTGTCTACTGTTGCCCTGGGTTGTGGGAAATCCCTTGATAATATTGAGATTTTGAAAGAAGTAGTCATTCGCTGATTTAATGTTTTCACGCAAACTGCTTATTTTTGTTGGGCTTGCTCTATTTATTGCAATCAATTTTATTGTAATAACCATGAGCAGCAAAGAATCATTGCCGGTCAACAGCATTGAGCGAGTATTCATTTCCATTACGTCTCCTTTCCAGCTAGCAGTTACCAAAACCATTTATTTTACTCAAAATGTCTGGGACACATACTTTATAGCGGTTCTTGCCGTTAAAGAGAATATTGAACTTAAAAAGCAACTTGGAAAAGCAATAGAAATTAAAAATCGGTGTGAAGAATTGGAACTCGAAAATATCCGGCTTAAAAAATTTGTTAATTTCACAGGATTAGTTTCTGATACATATGTTGCCGCTCAGATCATTGCAAGAGACCCCTCTCCATGGTTTAAAACTATTATGATTGATAAGGGTGCAAAAGATGATGTGCTAAAAGGAAGTCCTGTTCTTGTTTCCGAAGGAATCGTCGGACAAATAATCGAAGTTGCAAAAAATTATTCCAGGGTTCTTTTGATTACGGATAGAAATTCGGCTGTTGATGCTCTTGTCCAGAATTCCCGTGTCCGTGGTATTGTAAAAGGAAACAATGAGGATAATTGTTCCTTTGTGTATGCATTAAGAAAGGATGAGGTAAGGCAGGGAGAAACAATTATTTCATCGGGGTTGGATCAAGTGTTTCCCAAAGGGCTTAAAATCGGCAGAATTTTAAAAGTGACTAAGGTCCATTCTCAACTTTTTCAGGATATCAGTATAGAGACCAGTGTTGATTTTGATAAAATAGAAGAAGTCCTTGTATTTAAAAATGGCAAATTAACCAAAGGAATCCGTTGAATTATTTTGAGATTGTTCAATAATGAATGCATTGTTTTTCATCATTTTCACGTTTTTTTTAATTGTTCTTCAAACGGTTGTTCTGCCGTCTTTTTCCTGGTTTGCCCAGTGTTTTGATCTGCTGATCATTGATATTCTTTTTTTAAGCCTTATTTCATCCCACTATTCAATAGTGGTTGCCATCATTATTATTGGCTGCATCATGGACAGTATTTCCGGAGTCCCATTTTGTTATCATGTTTTTTCGTATTTATGGATTTATATACTCGTATTCTTAGCCAAACAATTACTTTTTAAACAAAGCATTATTTTTATTCTTATCATCAGTATTGTATCCGTATTCATCCAGCAGGGGTTGTTGTTATTTTCAGTCTTTGTCAAGCAAGGCCATAACACCATTTTGGTATTTGATTTCGGTCTTTTGATGCGACAGGCATTCTGGGGTTTTGTTTTTATCCCACCCAGTATCTGGTTGGTAAATATTTTCTGGCAAAACTGGATCTTTGTAACAAGATTAATGAAAAAACAGATGACTCAAAAGTAGAAAGGATAAAGTTGAACCCATTCAGCAAAAATCCGGATAGAGATTGGATAAAGCAAAGACTTATCGGTGCAAGTGTATGCATTTTGTTTGTTTTTGCTCTTCTTTTTTTGCGGTTGATATATCTTCAGGTTATTAAGGGTGAGGAGTACAGACGTTTATCTGAAAAAAATGCCGTACGGCTTAAAAGTATTAAATCATCTCGCGGTCTTATATTTGATAGAAATAAAAAATTGATGGTTGATAACAGGCCTTCTTTTAATCTTAAAATTGTGCTTGAAGATGCGGGTGAGGTTAAAAACACTGTTGAAAAAGTTGCCCAATTGATTCGGGTGCCTTTCTTAGAACTTATGGACAGTATTGCCCGGGCAGGAAAGGGAACTTTTTATAAACCTATAATATTAAAAAGTGATATCTCAAGGGATCAGCTTGCCATAGTAGAAGCTCATAAATTTGATCTGCCGGGGATTCATGTCGATATAGAGCCCACAAGACATTATATTTATAAAAAAACTGCTGCACATCTTTTAGGATATCTAGGACAAATAAACACCCAGGAATTGAAAAGCGGTAGATATCCCAACGTTAAGACAGGAGATTCAATCGGTAGATATGGTATTGAAAAAAGTTTTGAAAAGTATCTACAGGGAAAACGGGGGGGAAGACAAATAGAGGTCGATGCCAATGGCAGGACGATTAAGGTTTTGAGAACTATCGAACCCGTTGCAGGGCTTGATTTAGACCTTACATTGGACCTTGATCTGCAAAAGACCGCAGAGAAATTGCTCGAAAATAAGGACGGGGCTGTCGTGGCCATTGATCCTGACAATGGAGATGTTCTTGTAATGGCAAGCAGCCCAAGTTTTGATCAAAACGATTTTATTGGCGGTATCAGCCAGAAAAAATGGGATGTATTGATTAGTGACCCGGGTAAACCAATGAGCAATAAAGCGATTCAAGCAGAATATCCTCCGGCATCCACGTATAAAATAATCACCTCATTTGCAGCGCTTGAAGAAAAACATATTGATATAAATACCAGTGTATTTTGTCCGGGATTTTTTAAATATGGCAATAGAGTTTATAAGTGCTGGAAAAAATATGGGCATGGAGAGATGGATATAACTGACGGGCTTATACAATCTTGTGATGTTTTTTATTATCAGGCAGGAGAAAAAGTCGGTGTGGATGCACTGGCACAGTATGCAATGGGCTGTGGACTTGGGAAGAGAACAGGTATTATGCTTGGAAATGAAAGAAAAGGACTCATTCCAACCTCGGCCTGGAAAAAGAAACGATACAATGAATCCTGGCAAGGAGGAGAAACACTGTCTGTGGCAATAGGGCAGGGCTACAACCTAGTTACACCGTTGCAAATGGCTGTTTTGATTGCTGCCGTGGGAAATGGTGGGACTTTATACAGGCCAAGAATCGTTAAAACTATTGAAAACACCCATGGAAAAATTGTAAAGAAAATTGAACCTGAGATTACAGGCGGCCTGCCCGCGAGCAAAGAGACATTGGATATAGTTCGAAATGCACTTTTACAAGTGGTTCAGGGGAAACGGGGAACGGCAAGAGGAATTCGGCTGAAAGATGTTGAAATCGCTGGTAAAACAGGGACTGCTCAGGTTTTTAGTGTTAAAAAAGGGGAGAAAATTGATTTTAAAAATCTGGAATATTCTTTGCGGGATCATGCCTGGTTTGTCTGTTATGCCCCTGCCAAAAATCCTGTTATTGCGATATCTGTGATGATTGAGCATGGAGAGCATGGATCAAGTACGGCAGCACCTGTTGCCGGTGCTTTAATAAAACAATATATGCAAAATTTTTTAACAAAAGAAATATTAGCGGAGTAAGTAATGTTTGACAGGAGGCTGATAGAAAATTTTGACTGGGGATTTGTTGTATTGATCCTTTTGATCAGTTCTGTTGGTCTTGTGATTTTATACAGTGCCCTGGCCACCGGACATGACCCAGGTGTTGTCCACATCCTTTTTAAAAAGCAAATGATCTGGATGGGCGCAGGGTTTATTGTAATGATGATCACATTGATGATTGATTTTAGAGATCTGGATAAATTGAATTTGCTTATTTATGCGCTCTGCGTTGGACTTTTGGTCAGCGTTATTCTTTTCGGGCAGATTGGCGGTGGGTCCAGACGCTGGCTTCTTATAGGGTTTATCAGGATTCAGCCATCTGAATTGATGAAGATTGCCTTGATTATAAGCCTTGCGGCTGCCTATTCAACTTCGGCTTCCCAGACCGGACTCAATTTCAGGAAACTGATTAAGCCGGCTATTTTATGTGCAATCCCGTTTGTTTTGATAGTGAACCAGCCGGATCTTGGAACAGGGCTGCTTTTACTTTTAATCGCAGGCTCAATTACCCTGTTTGTCAAAGTGGAAAAAAGGGTATTTTTTACATTGTCAGGTATCTGTCTTGCTGCCGTACCTTTGGTCTGGTTTACATTAAAAGAGTATCAAAAATTCAGGATATTGACCTTTTTGAATCCTGATAGAGATCCCCTTGGGGCGGGATACCATATTATTCAATCCAAAATAGCCATTGGATCGGGAATGCTGACAGGGAAGGGTTTTTTAAAAGGAACCCAGAGCGCATTGTCCTTTTTACCGGAACAGCATACGGATTTTATCGCATCCGTTCTTGCAGAAGAATGGGGATTTGCAGGATGCAGCATCCTTTTAATACTCTATTTTTTTCTTTTATTCTGGGGGTTGAACATTGCATATAATTGTCGGAATATGTTTGGCTCCATTCTTGCCTTTGGTGTCACAACCATGATTTTTTGGCAGATATTTATCAATATCGGAATGGTCATGGGACTCATGCCTGTTGTGGGTGTTCCATTACCCCTTGTATCTTATGGCGGTTCATCCGTTATTACAAATATGGTGGGATTTGGAATTCTTTTAAATATCAGTATGCGTAGATTTTCATCCAATTGATCATTAAAATTTTGTTTTTCAATGTTGACAAATGATTGCCCAGATGGTACTCAATTCTCGATTTGGCTCGAATTTAGACTGTTTTTGTGTAAAAACAGTTAGTTAGATATAAGTAGTTGATTTTTTTATAATTATTAACTGGCGGAGGGG
>NZ_JAIOSW010000354.1 GCF_021107415.1 Desulfobacula sp. | reverse complement strand
TATAGTTAATTTCATTTGACTTCATACTGCTCTTGTATTTCCTATTTTTTTATCATACAATAACGTTATAGTTTGGGATATGATAAAAAATACAAGGAGAAGATATGTCGTTTCAGGGCGTCGAGTTCACGCCAGAAATGCGTAAAATGGCAGTAAACGTAAAGCATTATTTTGATAATTTGAAGTCAACCCCGGACAGCTTGAGAAACCCTGCCACTCGGCTCGCCGCGTCTGCCCTTGGTATAAGTGAATCAACAGTAAAAGTGATCATGGCCGCTTACAATAAAAAAGGGGAAGACGGGCTTGGGTGGAGCAAATCACAGCAACGAGGACGTCCCGCATATGCGGTAGAGACTGGTGTCGTACCCCATGTTCGTCAATTCATTCGTAGGGCTAATAGAAATGGTGATCAAGTAAATGTAGAAATAATCCGTCATTATATGCGAGATGAGTTACATTGTGATGTTGCTCATACGACACTATGGAGAGCACTACAGCGATGGGGGTTTGAATTTGGGACAGGAGTTCGATCTGCACAACTCAAAGAAAGCGAACGAATTGTTATTTTGAGAAGGCAATATTTAAGGCAGAAACTGGCTAATCGTGATGACAAAGGTCAAATAATTCGCCCTGAAGTTTACCTGGACGAATCATATATCAATAAAAATCATTCAAATGACAAGACTTGGTATTTTGAGAAAGACGGTATTATTATTGGAAAACCAACTGGAAAAGGTGACCGTTTAATTATTTTAAACGCAGTAACAAAAGATGGATGGGTTCCAAATTCAAAGCTTGTTTTCAAGGCATCAAAAAAAACAGGTGATTACCACACAAATATGAATTGGGATAATTTTTCAAAATGGTTTCAAGAGAAACTACTTAAAAATATTCCAGAAAATTCATTGATTCTAATGGATAATGCGCCTTACCATAATGTGCTTGTTGAAGAAGCCTTTCCCAAAAAAAATCATTCGGTAAAAAGATTGCGTGAATGGTTGTCAAATAATGAAATCCCCTGGACCAAAGATATGTTAAAATCAGAGCTTTTTGATTTATGTTCACGGTTTGCAGTAAAACCAGAATTTTTGATTGATAGAATTGCTCGAAAAGAGGGCCATTCTATTTTACGAACACCCCCTTACCACCCTGAACTACAACCTATTGAAACATGTTGGGCAGTCGTTAAAAATTATGTTGCCCAGCACAATGACTGCACTATGAAAAAAGTTTTAGTTTTACTGGAAGAGGGGTTCGAAAAGGTAACCAACAAAACATGCCAGAAGTTAATTGAAAAAGTAAATTTGCAAGAAAAGGCCTTTTGGGATGAAGACACCGGCAAAACTATTTAATACAGAATGAGGTCATGTGAAATAAACTATAATAGACTTCATTATGGTGCCCAACATTAACTAAAATTATTTCTTTTTCTGTGACAAAAAATTCAAGAGTGATTCTATAGGATATATTTATAGAAACTGAATACAGATCTTTTAATTTACCTTTTAAAGGATGGAGTCTCAAAGACTGATGATTTGGGTCATACTCTAAAATTTTTAGTGTTTTTTCATATTGTGACAACAACTCAGGATGTCTTTTAGCAAATTTAGAAGCCCGTTTAATATAACTATTTGTATAGATTAATTTAAACGTCATGAGTTATTCTTTTTATATGGTCTTCAACACTTTCAATAACAAAATTTCCATCCTGATAATCACCTTTAGTTTGGTGAAGTGCAGCGTCAAGTTCACATTCTCTTAAATAGTTATATTGTTTCATATCCATTATTACAAATTTTTCTTTGCCTCGAACGGTAATGATCAACTCATGATTTTCTGTAAGGCTATTTTCAATCACTGATATACCTTTTGTTTTTAATTGATTGGCTGTTATGGTATTCATATCAAACTCCGTTAAACATTTTTAAAAAACTATTAATAATACTTTGCATCATATTGGTCAAGCAATCTTATTTACACGGACGAGCTGCAGATTTTGCAATAAAAATAATCTTCATGCAGATTTTGCCAGTGTTGCTACTGCTGAAGAAAAAAGTTTAAATCAATGGATTATAGATACTTTGGAGCATGCTGTTCATATTTAGTTTTCATGCAACTGTCGAGGCATAACAAAAAATGGACGGACTGGATCGATTACTGGAAAATTCTGCGGATAAAAATCCGGAAACAACGGGATTAATTATTTCTCATTGACTTAGCACTCGATTTACAGTTGAATTCATGGAGTTTTGGGAGAAAATCCATAATCCTGATTTTAATGTTACTGAATTCCGTAAACATTAAAAATCAAGGCGGTTTAAATGGCTTTGTGCTTACCGTAAAACAATGGATTCAAAAAACTAATTCAACAGATACATAAAATAAGCTAAAAGATGATAACCCGGATAGAGACAATTGATGAAATTAAACCGATTTATAGAGAGTATCTGGATTATATGAGTCAATTTTTCGAAATTCATGATTTTGATTCGTGGTGTAAGGGCGCTCTGAAAAATTTACAACACTATTTGATTGCAGATGATCGGTACATTTATATTCTAAAGGAATCAGAATCTATTATCGGCTTTGCCTTGGTCAATAAACACTTTCGGTACAATAATGACGGCTTTGCAGTGGCAGAGTTCTACATTCAAAAAGATCATGAGAGAAAAGGGCATGGCCATAAGTTGGCTGAACACATATTTGCACAGTTCACAGGCAATTGGGAAGTTGCCATTACATTGAAAAACAAGGCTGCTCTGGTATTTTGGGAGCAGGTGGTGTCATCATACACAAATGGAAAATTTATAAAAAAAAGGACTGATTCATTTAAGGGATATGGCTTTATATTCAACACTGCAGACAAGTCACGGATTTTGCAATAAGAGTAACCCATTAATCGAATCATCTATATCTAAGGGAGAAAACATATGCCTTCAAAGGACAAAAACACTGCCAATCTGACTGTCTCAGAGGCGCTTCGCTTCAAAAAAGATCGGGAAAATACCTATCGAGAAAGGGCTCTCAAACTTTTTCCCTGGATCTGCGCCCATTGTGGTCGCGAATTCAGCGGCAAACGTCTGCGCGAGCTAACCGTGCACCATAAAGACCACAATCATGACAACAATCCTCCGGACGGCAGTAACTGGGAACTGTTGTGCATTTACTGCCACGACAATGAACACTCCCGGGACCAGGTTGCCGATGCCTATGACCATGAAATACCCGACAATTCTTCGGAAAATGGTGGTGGCGATACCCCGTTTGCCGGACTGGGGGATTTATTGAAGGGCAAACTGCCTGAATAAAAAAGGAATCATACTCTATCCGGTATTTGCCAGAAGCTTGATCGGTTTTGTGTTCATGACTTTCCGGGATGCGGTAAGGGCAGTGCCCATGCAGATACAGGTGGTCAACAAAAGGATCATAAGGGAAACCCCCAGGTCAAACTGCCAGAGGCTGTCAAAAAAATACCAGGAGATAGCCAAAGAAAACCCAAAACTCAACAGGATAGCAAACAAGGCTGCGGTAAACCCGATAAACCCGAACTCCAGCAGGGTGATGGCCTGAATCTCTTTAAAATCTGCTCCCAGAACCTTTAAAAGGTTGATCTGATTTTCATTTTTCCAGGCCTCGTGACGGGCAATGGAAAAAATGGAGACAAGCCCTGCT
>NZ_JAIOSW010000033.1 GCF_021107415.1 Desulfobacula sp. | reverse complement strand
TATAGCAATATTTTAAGATAGATTAAAAGCTGACATAATTATCAGAAAGCACAACTTTAGCAGTGAGAATTGGTATTGATGATATCACAGGTTTTGATGGCCCTTAATTTTAGCAGGTACGTTGGAGATATTTAAAATAGACATTCAAGAAAATTCCCCAAGTTATTCTATTAAATCTAAGGTGTAAAATCTATATACTTTTTTGGGAAAAATTATTATTTTTTATATCTTACAATGACTTTATGTATCTGAAAATCATCATAATTATTTTTATCTCCTCTAACTCCAGCAATTATTTTAATTTTATTGGATCCCTTTTTCACAATATGCTTATCTACTTCTATTGTTATTTGCTCAATTTTAGAATTGTCTTTTCTTCCTAAAATATGTTTATTGAGAATACTTACCTTAGAATCGTTAATTACCAATTTGGTTTTATAATATCCTCTTAAAAATTGCTCATGACTTTTTGGCACCATATCTGATACCCAAATTGTTACAAAAATGGTCGATGGATTAAAATCGGCAATATTAAATTTGCCTTCGAATACTTTACCTTGCGGCTTTGGATTTTTAAATCTTTTAACGATGTTGTCGCCCATATGATAGCTATGGTCTAATAGATTTATAGTTGTGAAATCCACATCTTTTTTTGAACGTTCAATTTGAGCTTGTGGTATGGGCGCTACAGCCAAGGCTGTCTTTGAATTGTTAGATGAAGCTAATATTTTCGAAAATTTTTGTATTTCTATCGACGATGACATTTCCTTTGCGCTTTTATATATCATATCATCAATCGCTAACAAAGCCCGCTCCTCTTGACGTATTGCCTCTGAACCTGCGGTACCCATTTCCATTACACCAGTACCACTTACCGTTTGTATCCAAATCACTCTCCCAAGTGGTTCTTTAAGTGTCCATTTTTGCGAAATGGAAATCTTTGATTCTGTTCCTGTCCACATCTTAATTTCATGGTCAAATGAAAGGATCTCGGCAATCAAAACAGCATCAATATTTGACTCACTACCTGGTGATGCTTGGTCATCGACCAAATGAAACATCTGGTCAGCAAGAATAGTTGAGTAACTAGTAAGTTCTGGACCATACAGTATCCCCCACGACCCTCCTTCCCACTTCGCAGCCATATAGGCATCACTCAATTCGAGACGAATCCTTATCGGGTATTTTTTTAACGTTTCATGCATATCATCTGTGAATTTCAGCTCAACACCCCTGTGTGAAACGCAGCCTCCAATAATTACAAAAATAACCAAAAAACCAATAATTTTAGCTGAATGCATAAGTCTAACACCCTTCATAATTTCCCCCTTCCTATTTCAACACTAAAATATGAGTTTCACTTTTTCATCACCAGATATGCTTTTAATAGTTGCCTTTAAGTTCCAGTCTTTTGGAATAACCCCTTTCTCTGGCAACGAAAAGTAAACAAAGCCGCTAACATTTTTTCCGGGTGAAACTGTGGTTGGTTTTAGTCGGTTCTGGTTGAAAGCGGAGTTAATAACCATTGCATCGGTAAACAATTTGTTGCCATAAAGCATCAATGCTGGAGAAACATACGCTCCGACCATAGCAGCATCCGCCCCAGCAGATGAATCAATAATTTCTTTAGATTCACTAGTGCTCTCAATATCTGTTTTAAGCTTTAGTGAAAAAGTACTTTCATCGACAAGTATACTTGTGTTATCCGTTCCGTTCACGATTCGAACACAAAATGGAAATATTCCATTTGAAATCAAATCGGTACCAAAGTACTTTTTAATAGTATTCTGGTCACTAAATGGCTCAACGAAAACCTTAATCCCTCTTGATTCCTGATGCATTGAAAAGTGTGTCGCCTCATACGGTGGCAGAGACTTCATTGTTGCACACCCTGCCAATACTGATAGTACCCCCGCGAAACCTAATTTGCAGACAGTTAATATCTTAACCTTCATATCAATGACTCCTAATAATGAATTTTATTGATTCCGAGGTGCCTCCCTCACTCAGATTATCGAAGCAATACCCTTGTATAATATACCAATCAAACCGGGCTTCTTGAATAATAGATTGAATCTGACCTGCCAGTGTCAGTCGGTGATGATTTTGACGCCCGATCATTGGCAGGTCAGTTCAATTCTTAAGGATTAGATACGGTTCTATCGATAAAGTGATGAGACATAGTTGTTAATGGGCTCAAGTAGCAGATCCTGTGGATGGTAACCACCAAATGTTGCCCATGCGCTTTTCCCCTTAATTATTATTGACTGCATTTTAATTTTTTTTGGAACGTTGAACAAGGAAAGCTTTATCGCTATTTGATCCAGTTTACCCGACCATTCCGTGGCCCTGTCTTGCCAATACAAAATATCTGGGAAAACCAAATAATCATAATTCGCAGTTTTTGCTTCTTCCAAACATGACTGTAGTTCACCACAGTCTTTGGATACGAAAATCCTATTTGTGTAACGAACAAAGGCAGCCTTTACTGTTTGTGCAGTCATTTGGCCAGACTTTTGATATTCCGTTGAACCATCTTCCCCGTTGGCTGGTGTTACAACAAACACACTTTTGTTGTTTTCAAGTTTTACTGCAGTATCACCGCTTCGCAAGTTTAACTGTTTGTAGATTGGCGTTGCTGCGCAGCCTGTTATAAATAGGGCTACAGTGCACATGGCAATAAATAGAGCTCTTTTCATTGCTCCCCTCCTTTGTATATGTTTGCATTTAACGCGTTACGGGACACCTGCAAATATGGGTATGAGCCCAGTAGGGATCATACCCAAACTTAGTCAGGTGAATTTGCCGCTGTACGTCCGGCATAAACGTGAACTAATGGGGTGTAAGTCTACTATACGTAAACCTTGTAAATAACTTATTTTTTGTTAACATAAATAATAACCGAAGGCAAGAGAGTTTCCGTGAAATCGGTGTCAAATTTTTGCGGGCTGTTGCCCAAAGATATGTTTAGTCCAATATAAAAACCCTATCCCTCAGGTCAGGTGGAATAGGAAAATCAGAACTATATAAAGGGTATACCCAGCTTGATGAGATTCAATCAATTAAAATCGCGAAAACAGGCAGGTGGTGATATATTGAGATTTTCTCAGTACAGAAAAGAACTGTGATACTTAACGATTCAGATGAAAATTTGGTGCTTTTCCAGGCTGGTGCTTTCTATCAAATACCTCAGCTTTGCAGAATGTTGTAATATCAGATTGATGTATATAAACTATTTGCTTGAAATGATCAAAAGATTTTGGGAATTTGGTTTGTAGTGATTATTTCTTTCTGGCGTGGCGTTTCCTGAGCTTTTTACGGAAAAAAATTTATGGTGGGCCGTGAAGGAATCGAACCTTCAACCTACTGATTAAGAGTCAGGTGCTCTGCCTAGTTGAGCTAACGGCCCGGTGAGGTATGT
>NZ_JAIOSW010000423.1 GCF_021107415.1 Desulfobacula sp. | reverse complement strand
GAATGCCTGAAATTTTAATGATTCTGGCAATAGCACTTATTGTCATCGGGCCTAAAAAGCTGCCGGACCTAGCAAAAACGCTGGGCCGTGCCCTGGGAGAATTCAAACGATCTGCCCAGGATTTTAAGCGCAGTATAGATGTGGAAACTACGGTTAAAGATATTAAAGATATAGATATTCCCAAAACAAATCTTAAAGATATTCTAAAAGACACCCCCACAAAAGATGAGACGGCTTCAGCAGCTAAAGATGACTCTGGCCTGGATGATCCTAACCTGGATGATCCTATCTCAGATGATTCCGGCAAAGAAGAACCAGAAAATACTATAGGTGAAACTGTAGAAGTTAAAGACCCGGAAGATTTGAACACTGATAAAACAGACACAATAAATCCTAAAACCAATAAAACTGATTAAAACATATGAGCGAAGAAGAAAAAAGCCCTTTTACAGAGCATTTAGGTGAACTGCGGGACAGATTGGTTCGCTCCTTTATTGCCGTGGCCATCGGCTTTGTGGCCGCATATTTTTTTAAAGAAAAATTATTTGAAATTCTGACAGCACCCCTTATCACTGCCATGGGTGAAGATGGGAACGCCCGGATGATTTTTACAGGCTTGCCTGAAGCGTTTTTTACTTACCTTAAAGTCGCCCTGCTCACCGGAATTATTCTGGCGACTCCTGTACTTTTTTATGAATTCTGGATGTTTGTATCTCCCGGCCTTTACAGAGCTGAGAAAAAATACTTTTTGCCCATTGTGTTTCTCTCTGTTTTCTTCTTTGTTATTGGTGCCTCTTTTGGATATTTCATTGTTTTCCCCTATGGATTTAAATTCTTTTTAGGATTTGCCACGGAAAACATCCATGCCATGCCATCCATGAAGGAATACCTTTCCTTTGCTTCAAAAATGCTTCTGGCATTCGGTTTTGTATTTGAACTGCCCCTGGTGTTAACTTTTATGGCCCGGATGGGACTTGTCACTGTGCCGTTTTTAAAAAAGAACAGAAAATATGCTCTATTGCTGTTCTTTGTTGGTGCAGCGCTTATCACACCACCGGATGTCGTCACCCAGGTCATGATGGCCCTGCCCTTGATGCTTCTATATGAAATCAGCATTATCGGCGCTAAAATATTCGGGAAAAAGAAGGTTGAAGATATTGATGATGAAGACAAAGAAAAACAAGATACTGAAAAAACCACAGATACTGAAAATCATGAAGAACAGGATTAAATTGAGCAATTTTAGTATTGACTTTTTAACACTTTTGGGTGTAAAAATTTAAGAAAAATATTAAAGAAACAACCAAAGGTATGGAAATATCTTTGGTATACAGGCAAAATAAATTGTTAATTATTAAAGGAGTGAAACAAATTATGAATAAAAAATTGCTGACGTGGTTTTTGGCTGCAGGTATTGCTGTGATTTTTGTTGCGACAGGTCTTCATGCCGGAACTGAAGTCCCTGACACAATAACAATGGACTACAATCAATACAAAAAACGATCAAAAAAACCCCCAAAATTCAAAGTTCTTGAATTTACACACAAAAAGCACAATGAAGATTACAAAATTTCATGTGGCAGTTGTCACCATGACAAGGATAACAAACCTTTGGATCTTAAAATGGGTGACAATGTCCAGAAATGTGTTGAATGCCATACAAAACTTGCAAAAGACAAAAAGAAGAAAAAAGACATTATGGTGCTTGAAAATGCCATGCATGGGAACTGCATCGACTGTCATAAAGATATCAACATAAAAGCCGGCGATCCCAAAGGAAGAAAAGGGCCTGCTCCTACTTCCTGCGGTAAATGTCACGTGTCCACAAAGAAAAAGAAATAACCGTTTATCATAAAACGATTAAGCTTTAAAAGAGGTTTTCCAGAATATGGAAAGCCTCTTTTTTTTTATCGGGTTTGAGCTGCTTTAAATTCTCTTGCTTTTTTGACCAGGGAAGGAGCCCAGGAAGGGCTGCCCAGGGCATGGATATGGGTGTAGGTTCCAAAGGTATTATTTTTGAAAAAACCATCCTTTTTGTCAAGGATACCTTTGCCCCTTTCCATTTTAAATGCCATTTCATGATCCTGATAATCAATATCCATGATACTGGAATACCTGAATTCGTGGCCCTTTAAAATCTCACCCTTTTTAAAAAACGGATTTTCATTGACGACTTCCACCTTGGTGTATCCGTGTCCCTGCGGCCGTTTGGACAGCCCGAATTTAATGGGTAGAATTCCGGACATGGGAAAGTTCTGATCTCCCAACCGGATGCTTTGACCAAGGAAAATAAGTCCTCCGCATTCCGCATAAATGGGAAGCCCGTTTAGAGATAATTTTCTTAAATTATCACGAAAGGCTTTATTCCCCGCAAGCTGCGGTGCATGGGTTTCCGGAAATCCACCTCCCATATAGATAGCATGAACGTCAGGGATGCTCTCTTCCAACAAAGGACTGATAAAAACAATATCAGCACCCAGATTTTTTAATGCGTCAATGTTGTCGGGATAATAAAACTGGAAGGCTGAATCTCTTATAATACCGATGGTAACAGATTCGGATTGAGTCGATTTCACTTCCGAAAAATCAGCATGAACTATAGCTTCAGAGTCAGTGCTGTAGTATTCACCGGTTACAGCCTCATAGAGTCCATCTAAATCAATGTTGTCTCTGGCAACTTTTAAAACGGCTTTGATGGCTTGATCAGAAAAAATGTGTTCTTCAGACGTAACAAGCCCCATATGCCGTTCAGGGAAATCTTTTGACTTTAATTTTGGCACTGAGCCAAACACAGGAATATTACAAAATTTCTCTATATTTGCCCTCACCTTTCCTTCGTGTCTTTTACCCGCTATCCGGTTGAGGATAACACCGCAAATTTTGATATCAGGATCAAACTTCATACATCCCATAAGCAATGCCGCCATTGTACGGGTGCTTTTAGTACAATCCAGCACCAGCAGAACCGGCAGTTTCATGAGTTTTGCAAGTTCAGCAGTTGAAGTAGACCCATCCGTATCAATACCGTCATAAAGGCCACGATTGCCTTCAATAACAGCAATATCGCAATGTTTTGAATTTTCCTGATAGGATTGTTTGACAATTGGAGGGGTGCAGAGAAAGGTATCCAGGTTGTAACAGGAACGACCGGCTGCCTTTGAAAGCCAGCCGGCGTCAATATAATCAGGCCCCTTTTTAAAGGGTGAGACCTTAAAACCTTTTCCTTTCCATGCGGCTATAATCCCTAAAGAGATGATTGTCTTGCCTGATCCACCTCTAAGGCCGGCAATAACAATTCCCGGTACTTTTTTACCAACCGTTTGCATGGATAAATTTGACTTGTCTTACTCTTATTATTCGCCTTCAGACGAATGCTGGATACCACTGCCTTTGAGGCCGTACATGGTTGTACTTCCGGAAGACCAGTATTCAAGCACTTCTTCTTGAACCATTTTAGTGATAACTTTTTTAATTAATCTTGGTTTGTCATCCGGAAAAACTTTATAGAAATCTTTGAAATAAAACTTGGTTTTGGTCTTGGATTTCTTTGTCATCCAATCCACCACTGCTTTGGTTGCAGCTTCTTTATTATCAAGAAGTTCGCTCATTGTCATACTCCTTTGAAATGAAATGTGTCAGCCGGAGTGCAAATACACTCCGGCTTCAACAACTTTATAAACAGGTAAGGTTAAAAACCTATTTTGTAAATTTGAACTGACTTGTCTGACGCCAGCTCATGTATGCCTGCTGACGGAAATCATCAATGAGGTGATGGGTGAAGTCAATTTCACATACCTCAAAGAATTTTTCCCATCCGATTCTCTCAGCCCATTCACCCAGACGTTCATACTTATTCGCACCATTGGAATATGCGTTAACCATAGTCCTGATGGTCTTTGTCATGGAAGGCCATCTTGGCATTTCATTGGGTATGAATCCCACAACAACTTTAGAAAATTTGGGTTCTGAGATTCTGTTGGAAACTTTACCACCGGCCATGAGAACAATACCATCACCTTCTGTATCAGCAAGGGGCATGGAAGGACACATGGTGTAGCAGTTACCACAATACATACATCTTTCATCTTTAACAGCAACCGATTTTACTTCCGTACCGTTAGCAAGTTTCACCTTGGAAGGTTTGATTGCTGCTGTCGGGCAGGCTGCAACCGCCAAAGGAATTTCGCAGACTTTATCAAGATATTCATGATCCAGCATGGGCGGTTTTCTATGATATCCCAAAATCGCAATATCAGAGCAGTGAACCGCTCCGCACATGTTCAGGCAGCATGCCATGGAAACCCTGAGATGTG
>NZ_JAIOSW010000108.1 GCF_021107415.1 Desulfobacula sp. | reverse complement strand
GGATTTTCTTTTTTTGTTTGGTAAGTTGCTAATTGCTGCCGAAGTTCTATAGTTTCTAAAACAAGGTCATCTTTTGATTTGAACAGAATTTGAATTATTTCAAACTGAAAAGCCAACAACCGGATTAATGCTCGATACATAATGTGCTCCTATATTAATTTTCCACAAGAAGCACATCTGAATATCAGGTTAATTTGGTATTTACAATAAATTTTGAAAAAGCTGTATCGTGTTGATATTGTAGTATGACCGTATTTTGGCAAACCACATGGTCAAAATCTCGCTTAACCTTGTCTACATTTTGGGGAAGGATCAGTGATGCCTCAAGGCTTTTCTTGAGGCTCTATCTACGAGTGTGAATAGTTTATCTAACTCATCTTTTTGATGGGATTTCTTATGACCACGTACTTTTACAAATTCGCAGTCTAATTGATCTACTATTTTAAAAAATTCCTGATATAGTTTGTAATTTTTAATACGCTTATTGTTTTTGGAACGATAATTATTCAGCTCAAACCGGGAACGCCTTCCAAAAAGCCCTATGATATTTTGAGAATCCGTATAAACCACTACTTTTTTACCCAAACTTTGAATACTGGTTAATGCCCAGAGCAAGGTCTGCAATTCCAGTTTAGTTGAACTTGTCTGATCAAATCTTTTTACTTTTACACGCATTTTTAATGATTCAAAAGATAGCAGTTCGGGTGGTATAAACAAATAAGCCCCATATCCAATCTTTGACTGGGGATTTACACTTGCATCTGTAAATAGTTTTAAGGCCGTCATTGAAATTAAGTTCTTTTATGCTTGGATATTAGTTTGTCCAGATGACCTGCAAAAGCATTTCGATTCTTTTGGTTTAATGCTGGCGGGCCACCGGTATCAATTCCACTTGCCCGCAAGGTGTCCTTGAAATCTCTAATGTTCAGACGTTCTCTGATATTGTCTGAAGAATATAATTCGCCACGAGGGCTGAGCGCATGACCTCCCTTTTCTAATACCTGGGCTGCCAAAGGAATATCACTTGTAATGACAAGGTCTCCCAGCTTAAGTCTTTTCACAATCTCATTGTCAGCAACGTCAAAGCCAGGTGCGACCTGCAATAGTTTGATCCACTTTAACCGTGGGATATGCATGGGTTGATTTGCAACAAGTGTTAATTGCAGCCTCGCACGCTGGGCTGCTTTATATAAAATATTTTTAATCACCACAGGGCATGCATCTGCATCTACCCATATTTTCATTTCATACCCCTTTGGATAAGTTGATATCTTATTTTACAAATTCCTAATTTTCATGTAGTGTAACTCGGTTTGAATCAGGAGAACAAACCTTTAAAAACAAATATTAGAATTTGGGGCCTAATTATAATGACAAAAGAAATTTACGATTATGAAGTCAGGTGTAAGACCTGCTATAAAAAATTTAAAACTCAGCTTTTTGAAAGCCATGAGAAAAATTTATGGCTTGTGGATAAAAAAGACTGGTATTGCGAAACATGCAAAACCGAGTATTTTGAAAAACAGACATCCAAATTGGCAAAATCTCATGCCGAGATAGGCTTTCCCGCACTCATTGGTACCCCAAAAAGAGTTTCCTGGGCTGAAAAAATCAGGGCTGAACTGATCAACAAAGTAAGCTTTTTGAAAAAAAGTCTTGTATTTAAGAGTGATAAAGAAAAAGAAATATCAGATCTGGCATTTAATTTATTTTTACAGGAATGGCAGGAAAAAACAGAAGCCAAATGGTGGATAGATAATAGAAAAATAACTGTTCTGAACATCTCTGATAGAATTAAAAAATTAGCAGGTTCCCTCGATTAAATGAATAATTGGAGACTATCCTCCAGCTTTGACAGTTTTATATCCAAGTGTATTTAGGTGTTCTACCAAAAAATCCCGGTGATCCCCTTGAATCTCGATTACACCATTTTTTACCGTACCGCCGGTGCCGCATTTTTGTTTGAGTTTTTTGGCAAGCTCTTTTAAAGATGGGCCTTTAAGAGGAAGGCCACTGATTAGAGAAACACCTTTTCCTTTTCTTCCCTTGGTAGATTTTTCCACGCGAATTTTCCCGTCACCTTTGGGAATAGTGTATTTCCTCTTTTTTTTGCAGATACATTCAGCAGATTGTTTTCCGCAGGAAGAGCATATTTTACCGAGCTCTGTGGAATAAACAAGTTTGCTGTTAGGGTCTCTATCTTTCATTTTTAAACATCTCCTTTCAGGAACACCTCATTTTCTGGAGGATTGCTTTTACCTGGTTGCCATCTGCAAGTTTTCCAAAATGCTTCATAACATTTCCCATTGCCTGCATGGGGCTTTTGAACTCGGAAAAGTCGACATCATCCAGGATCCATGCTTCGATATCCTCGGAAGTTGCCATCTTTGGAAGATATAAGTTCAGCAACTCCAGATAAAATACTTCAATATATTCAAAAATACAACTTTTAGAGTATGAAAAAATATAAAAAATAACTTGACAAAAGTATCAATTGATACCAAACTATGATAAGACCAACACATAAAGAGTTGAACAATCAGTTAAGGGGAGCCGACCACCCAAACGATCTTATGAAGATGAAATCTCGGGTTTGGATCTGTTTGCTTTTGTGGTTAAAATTGATCGTTTTTCGGCTCCGGTTTATTATAAGTTTTCCCTTACTGAAAAGGAACTATGGTTGGTTTCTTTGCATAAAGATAGAAAAAAATAAGGAGGTGCCATGAGTGAAATGAATTGCCCCAAGGGCCACGGTGCCATGGAAGAAAAAAAAATAGAAAAAACCATACCTTTTAAGGGGATTGAGGTTGATATTGTTGAAGAGGTATTTGTATGCCCTGTTTGCGGGCTAGCAGCCGGAACTGTTCAGTCGGCAGGCAAGATTCAGTTGGCAATATCAGAAGGCTATAGAGAACAGACCGGCCTCTTGACCAGCACACAAATAAAACAATTGCGTAAAGAAAAAGGGATGACTCAGGCTAATTTGTCTCTTGTAACCGGTTTTGGCCTTGCGTCGATCAAAAGATGGGAAACCGGTGCCATACAAACACAGTCTGCTGATAAAACATTACGGTCCCATTTAATGGGAGAATTCCAAGAAAATAATATTACTGGTAATCGGGATTTTTCCATACCTCGAATTTTATTAGTTCTGACGGCATTTCAGACAGCGCTTGGCAGAGCCATTTTAATAGAAAATGATAAGATGCTGTTTGCTGCCAAATATCTGTGGTATGCAGATATGCTGGCAAAAAAGGAACTTGGCAGAAGCATGACCGGGGCAACATATGCACATCTACCCTGGGGGCCTCAATTAAATAATTACAGAGATCTTCTAGATGAAATTCGAAATGCAGATATTTCAAAAGCAGAAGACTTATCAGATTCCGAATTAAGTATTATTAATAGAATTGCTAAACATTTTCCTGAAGATCACATGGCGTTTGATGCTTCCCACAAAGAGCCTGCCTGGTTGGAAACCAATAACGGAGAACTGATTTTATATTCTTGGGCAGAAAAGCTTAATGCAAAAATCAATTAAAAGGGTCAGCAAATCCGCATAAAATCAATTTGAAAAACAGTT
>NZ_JAIOSW010000155.1 GCF_021107415.1 Desulfobacula sp. | reverse complement strand
GCTGAAATTGACAGCCGTTTTGATGCTGAACGTAAAGAAAGACAGACAAAATCAGACGCTGCCCAGAGGGCCAGGGGAGACCGCTATGATGCTGATACGGACACATGGTATTCAAAGGAACATGAGGATGCCAGGCTTGCCAAGGAATATAAGGATGCAAAGGATAAATTCAATGCAGCAATGCTTGAAAAGAATAGAAATCATGCTGCCGACCGGTTGCGTGGACTGCTTACAGAAGAGGGGGAGGATGCGGGATATGTGGATGACCTGATTGCTGCCGGTCAGTGGGACAAGATATGCGATATGTTCCGTGACCGTGTTTATAAAAATATAAAAGTCTCAGTGCAGGAACACGCATCAGAACGTAATTGGGCTGTTGCAAGCCATGTGGCAGAGTATGGTGCAAAGGCTATTGAATCGGCAGCAAAGGCTGGTATTGCTGTGCTTGCCGGCCCTGCTACAGGTGGATCTTCCCTGGCAGCCATGGCGGCTGCAGGCGGAGCAACCGGTGCCATAACCGGAGCAGGCGAAGGTACAGGAGCCTATCTGGATGCTGTTGAAAAGTACGGCCCCATAAATGATAAGAACTGGATAAAAATAGCAGAAAAAACGGTAAAAAAATCGGCAGTGGGGTTTCTTTCTGGTGCTAAAGACGGTGCTGTTGGAGTTTATTGCGGTGGTCCGGGTGTTTCAAAGACTGCAAAAATCCTGATACCGGCCGGATTCGATGCTACCGAAACCCTCCTTCGAACCGGGGACCTTGCCAAGGCTGGAAAAACAGGACTAATGTCTGCAGTCGGGGACATTGGAGGTGGTGCCATAGACAAAATCGGAAACCGGGTTGTCAAAGAGGTAGCCGGAACTGCATGGTCAGGGGCCATGGGTGGTGCGGGCAGTTATGTTAATGGAGGTAGTTTCGGGGAAGGCGTTGCTACTGGATTGATAAACCGGACAGGTTCCCGGCTGGGCAATGATCTGGCTCAAGCTCTTACTGTAAATAGTTCTGATGGATTCAAAGCCTATCCTGATGGAGTGGATGCAGAAGACAGGGTTCGTAAAACAATTGATGAAATTTCAGAGAAGCAAAAAGAGATAGTTGCCATGAAAGATCAGCCCGAATTAATCCGGGATCTCTGGGACTCCAGGAAAACAATAGTGCAAAAGAATCCTGTAACCGGTGCTGAAGAAACGATTATTCTGTTAGATAAGAAAAAGGCGTTTAATCAGCTGGTAGATACTGCTTCCAGCCGAAGTGCAAAGCTTGCCGATCCTGAAGTGCAGCAGGCCATTATCGATACCAGACAGAAATTGATCTCTGACCCGGCAGATGAAGCAACTATTGCGCGAGTGCTCAATAAGCCCGATATTCAGGCAAAAATGCAGGAAGGAGACCGGCTGATTATCACCAGTTTTTCAACACCAGGGTCTAATCCCGGTGTGGGAGCTGACAAGGATTCCATCATGTGTATTGCACGACCCATAGAGGGCACTGATCAGGTACAGTTGATACAGATTGACCGTCGCCACTGGGAGAATGAGGCATATGATGAGTTCTATAAACAGACCTATAAATTAGGCAAAACAGATACTGATGGTAATATTACCCCTGAAACCGAACCGGAATTTCACAGGCAGAAGCAGGCTTTGGCCCACCTTAGAAAGAGACCTCTGGATCAGGACACGGTTGAAAGGGTTAAAGATCAGGTACAGAACAAAGTTGATGCCGAGATAAAAATAGAAAACCAAACACTTAAAGCTGCGGGTATGTCTCCGGTAGACACTGAAGCACGGCAGGCCAGGATTGATGCCCTTGTAAATCAGAAGATATCACGACTTCAGGGTCAGTTGTTAACAGATGATCAGATTAACGCCCGTGCCTGGGCTGCAAGCCGAAACCAGGTATTTACTGATCCCTACCATATGGAGGCAAGTATTGATAATTCCAACCAGATTTTCACTGCGGTAACTGCTCCTGACGGGTCGAGGCATATTGTGAAAGCTGAAATCGGTATTGAATCGGGAGGGGCAGTAAGACCTGTAATTGACGCTGAAGGACAATTACGGACAGGGCCTGGGATACTGGAAGCCCAGAGAGGCCAGCGAAGGGGTCTGATAGATGCCGAAGGAACTACGACGATGTGGAAAGTAAAGCCTGGAGATTATATTGACGGGAACATCCCCGAAGCAGTTGCTCAGACACAAAAGGGAATAAAACAATTAATAAAACTCAATGAGGGACAGCGCCAGGCGGGTGTTGTTGTGCCTCCTATGAAACCTCATGTAGCAGAAGCAATGGAACTGGTCCTGCGTGCACCCACAGATTCCAGCTCGTCTCCTGAAACGATGCAGTCATTAGAGTCTGCAATACGGTCTATCCCAAAGCCTGATCCCAGCGGTCAAAATCCTGATGGTATCCCGGCATATCCCGGGGGAATCAAAGAAGCCCTTGAAAAACTCCCCGAACAGAACCGGATGCTGGGGGCAGTCATGCCTAAAGGTACGCCTGTTGTTCATCAGGACTTTCAGGAAGGGCCGCAGGCAGCTGATGATATACGAAGCGCAATGCGTGATGCTGTAAACAAAACATCCAAACAACATTCTATTGATAACCCTCCTATTGATCCTGCACCTCCTGAACCAGACGACCTGGAGCAGCGTATCCGAAAACTGGATGAAGAACGGACAAGGCTTGCCAGAAAAATAGCCGAGAATAATCAGGGAAAAGGAGAATAATCGTGATGAACAATATGTTTTCCCTGGAAAAAATAACTCCGCCAGAATGGCAGTGTGAACTGCAGCCAAAAAGTTTGGCATGGCTTTTAAAGGGTGATATGAAAGAAACCAATCTGTCTCCACGCTACCGTTTTTCTGAAGCACGGTCTCCTGAACCGGAGGAGATGAAGCAGCTTGTTTTATCAGGCATCCTTGAAAAGACAGACTTTACAACGCCTGTTTTAAGTGCACTTGGGAAAAAAGTTGTTTCCATACTAACTGCACCGCTCTCCAATATTACGCTGCGTATCTGGGGATCAGAGAGGGCATCTGCTGAAACCAGTGCCTATTTTCCCGATAACATCACCGAGGGTCCGGGAATACTGCTTATTGAGCTGGCTGACGGAAGATGGAGCCTTTCGGGAATGACGGATATTGCCGGGCTGATTGCTTTAGCTTCAGAAATGATTCCGCCTGAAACCGATGAATGGATTCAACAAACCTCTTTTGAGGCGCATCTGGATACCGCCACAGCAGCGGTACTATGTGCTGTAATTGATATCGGCCGTACCGCCTACAGAAGACAAGGGTTTCCTGATATCGGGCTTGAACCTGGTACGGCATTTTCATTGGGAGATGTTACAGGCTACCTGGAAGCCAGTTGGGGGTTTTCGGATTTCGATCAGTTGATTTCATATTTACCTGCGACAACCATGCGCAGCGATCCTCCGTGTATTTCGGAAATAGATATTGCCTTCGAAAAACTGACTGCCAGTGATTATTTAAAGGAAAGTATTACAGGACGGTATGTCATTACTGAACCTCTCCGGGATGTTATTCCTGCCATGTTCGGATTAAGGAGTGGGATCCAGTGGCAGCGGGTGAGCCTTATTATGGGTGATGATCCGGCTGTATCAAGCCGGGTTTTTCTGATAGGTCCAGGAGGGGCTGTGTTTGTTTTTTCACCCACTGTTACTGATCATGTTTACATGAAGCTGACATCAGGAGATGAGATTATTGAATTTCTATCGAGCGAGGCTGCTGAGATTCTGCCTCTTAAGAGAGATCAGGATATCATTCCTGAAGCAAAACCTGAATGCAGTAGATGTCATTTGCCAATACATGATGGTGCGGTTTTTTGCACAAATTGTGGAGAAAAATATACAAACAGTAAAAAATCGGTCAGCAGGTCTCGCACATGCAGTAACTGTGGCAATAAAATAAGATCCGGGGCGAATTTCTGTACTATTTGCGGGTCTTCTGTGGAATAATATTACAGTCGGTTAATTGATATCAAACATTATTTAATAGAGGAGCAGAATCGCATGTGGAAATATTTTGTTTTTTTTAATTCAGTCATCATTTTCCTTTGCTGGTGTATTGCAGTGGCTGTTATAACACCAGCATATAATCATTTTGTGCAATATGCTGATTTGGCAATGACACTGCCATGGATCACAAAACTGGCTATTGATTTTAAAACACTCTCCATTGCCCTACCTATTTTATGGGGGTTAATTTCCTGGTGTATTTACAGAAAATATAAAAACAGTGAGGTAGTGATTCAGTCCAGAGTGTTATTGTACTTTTTTATCACTACGGTTTGTATCGGTTTGATTGCAATAATATTCTATCTGGTGGGTGGAATACAACCGTTCCTTAAAATCGGGGCATCCATTATCTGAGGGATAATTATTTCCATATTAACCAACCAAGGCATTATATGCAGTATCTTGATGTGATTAATTTCGACCTGTCAATAGTAGATGCCATTGTAACAGGCTGTTAAAAAATAACAAAATTGATCAAGAGGTTTTTACAAAAGTTCAACCATACATAGCTCAATTAGAGATTTTAATGGATTCTCATACCGATCCTTACCAGCCCTGTGAGGCTGAATACCACCAAATTCAAAAGGTCTTAGAGCTTTTGTTAAAAAAGGGATTTTCAGCTAGTATTCTTACAAAATCTGATTTAGTTGAGCAGATTGAACCAGTTATATTTTCAAAAAAACATATTTATTGGTGGCAACTTAGAGAGGACTTGGCGGCACGCAAAAAGGATCGACAATTGAATTTGAATATTCATGTATAGGAATTGAATAATAAAAATTAAAAGAAAAGGGATCAAATCTGCCGTTGACCCTTGATTGATTAAAAGTATAGTTCAACAATCAACATGCACCGGATTTCACCGGTGATGTTGAGAGTTCGTCTTAAGAAATAGGAGAGTAAATCAAGGGCATAATCATACGAGATTCCAGCATGGTTATGAGTCTACAATTTCAAAAAAAGATCATTGTGTCTATAATTTCAAAGTAAGATCAATTTGGCCTCGGTTGGCAGGTAGCCCAAGGGCCAATTAGGAGAAGTAAACTATGGCCGATATCCAAGAAGAAAAGCGCTCTCGCTCTAAAGTCCCTTTAGTTTTGGGAGCGATATGTTTCGTTATCTATCTTTCGTTTATCTGGAGCAGCTTTTATTGGACAGGAGGCTGGATTGCCAAACTATTTCGTGACCACTACGTTTTTTTTGTTGGGCTCCCATTTGCAGGCTTCCTCGCTTACTTCATCGTTGGTACATTAGAGAATGTTCGAGGACAGATAGAGTTTGAAGCGGTCGGAGTAAAGTTCAAAGGGGCGAGCGGACCCATTTTGATGTGGGTTATTGTATACCTAGTCCTAGTGTTATCAATTACAATGGTGTGGCCTCTAACCCCTTATTAAATGCAAAGAGTCGTGCGTTGCGGAACGGGAGTTGCTTTGAAACGCGTTATAAAGAGTAGCCGATCCACAATAAGCAACCTTCAGCCTTTGAATCACAAATAGAATGATTTTTGCAACCTAATAGAAGCTATTGCATTCTTTGTAGGAATTGTTAAGTATTTACAATATAAATATCAAGAAAATGGTGGATTAATTCTGTGTTAAGGATGGTTAGGATGTTCGTATCCCTGATTCGCTTATGGATTTTAGCAACAACCTTCACGTTTCTATTTTGTCAGAATACGTTCTCAAATGATTTGTTCTCTGCCCAAAGAAATGAGTATAAAGGTTTTTGGACTAGCTGTGTTTATACCAATAATGGTAAGCTGAATATTCGTGTAGCTCAAACCGAAGACAATAGCGGCGAATTATATTATAAGATAAGTGATAGTGGCATCTTCGACGGGTCACCCTACGCCGATACGTCGACTATTACTTTCAATCTCATTGCCGATGAAGTAGGGCAGCGAGCCAAACTCGAATATTGGTTTCCTTATCCTAAAATCGGATTTATTCCGAGTATTAAGAAGAAGAGAATAGTACTTGAGGGGATTTTCAAAAGATTGGACCGGGATAGCTGGCATTTGATTGTTAAAGATGAGAATTTAGAAATTGAACTTAATGTTACAGCTTCACGGATGGACGGGATATACAACTATTCTGGTATCAAGTATCCGTTTATTGATCGGTTTGAAGGTGATGCCGGTGTGTTTTCAATAGTGAAAACTGAATTAGAGGTTGCAGCAGCTACAATAGAACTCAAGTGCCCTTAATGAATTCCGTGATCAAACATTTGTTGTTGCAATATAAATCTCAACAAGCCAAATTCACCGGGCGAGCCGGTAATTAGGGGGTTAGCCAATATATTGAAAATTTTTCCTTTATAAGTGGGATTTTCATATGCAAAAAGACATTCTCATAGACAAGTACTTACGTCACTACACTTTTAATGAATACCACGAAATAGTGGCAGATTCTCCAATTGCTAATGTCTTTAACGTCGCAAATGACTTTGATCTTTCAAAATCCAAAACAATTGCATGGTTATTCAAACTCAGAGGATTACCAACACAAAGATTAAACTTACAAGATTTTATCGATGATATTGGTTTTACAAACCTTGAAAGTAATGCCCCTTATGAAAACTTAATTGGTTTTTGGGCAAGAGTAAAAATTGCACCAATACCAAGCTATGAGGATTTCATAAACAATTCTATTTCACCGTGGATCAAAGTCGTTTGGAACTTCCAATGTGAAGAGTTAGGAGAAAATAAAACCAAAGTCAGCACAGAAACCAGAGTGTTGTGTGTTGCACCTATTACTAAAATTACATTTCGCTTGTATTGGTTAATGATTAAGCCTTTTAGTGGGTTAACACGGAAAAAGATGCTTAAAATCATTAAGGAAGATTCAGAAACCAAGCTGTAGAATGGCTAACAAGGCTTTTTCAGCGGGCAAAAAGCCGCGCCCGCTGAAAAGCAGCGTTGAAATGACATGTTCGGAGTAACCTCTCATAAAGAAGAAAAATGATTTTTCTATATGAACACTCACCGTCAATTCCAGCAAAGGCGCTCATGTCTATGGGTGTATTAGCGGGAACTCTCACTGCTACGGCATTAACAACAGGCTATTCAGACTGGTTCGTGAATGTTCTGAATTTTGAAAAAGTTGAGGGAAATATCTACCGACAAATAATCATGTTCATTTGCTGTTTCATTTACTTTATTAGATTCACTATAGGCCTGTTTGTTTTCATGCAGCGAAAGATTTGCTGGTTCGAGGGAGGCCTTGTTACAGTTTTGTTTTTTATGATGTTTTATTTTTTTGGTATCTCCGCAGGAAGTCACCCGGATTCAATTGGAACAATCGACATTTTCGGGATATCCTTATTTCTGTTTGGATCTTGCATCAATACTTTGGCTGACTACCAAAGGTTTTCCTGGAAAAGAAATAAAAAAAACAAGGGGAAGTTATACACCTCGGGGCTCTTTAAATACTCCATGCATATTAACTACTTTGGAGATGCTATTGCCTATTTTGGATTAGCACTGATTACATATAATATAGTTTGCTTGTGTATATCAACGGGTATGGTTATTTATTTTATTGCATTTGAAATTCCCATGCTTGATGAGCACCTAAATAAGAAATATAAACATGAATTTATTGAATATTATAGGACTACAAAAAAGTTTGTTCCATTTATATATTAGTTCTAATACGTTTTCCTCAATGGATGACCTCTTTTATATTTGAAGGGATATAATTCAATGAAAGTATCTGTATGCTCAAGCAGACCAATTCTCTCTTCCTGCGGATTAAAAGACATTGAATATCAAGTTGATACTTATGTTGGGTGTGAACATTACTGTTATTATTGCTATGCCTTGCCCCAGGCTGAAACTGATTGGTCAAAGGAAATCCTCATTCAATGTCATAAACTTAACGGCAAGGTTTATAATTCATGTAATGCTCGCGCTTGTTCACTTTGTG
>NZ_JAIOSW010000432.1 GCF_021107415.1 Desulfobacula sp. | reverse complement strand
CGTGTTTAGAGAGAAGGAAACTGATCTTCCGATTCTTGTAATTGCATCTGGCTCAAATCGAGTAGATGTAATGAAAATCCAAAAGTCGACGGGTTTTAGACTTGGCAAAGCTGATGGGAAGTATGTGAAAGAAAGAGTCGGGTATGCAGTTGGTGGAGTGCCGCCAGTAGGCCATAATGAACCCTTGGACACAATATTGGATCCAGACCTGAAGAAATATGAAGTTATCTGGGCTGCGGCTGGTACTCCTTTTGCTGTTTTTAAATTGAAGCCTACTGATTTAGAACCTCTCACAAAAGGGAGATGGGTTGATTTATCGGAAGAAATATAGCAACGGCATTTAAGAACGACGGCAAAAAGCCGCCGCGCTTTATGCCGAGCGGTTGGGCGGGTCAAATAAGGAGAAATGATGAAGAATGTATTACTTCTATTAGCTGATGGTTATGAAACATATGAAGCAAGTGTTTTTATAGATGTAATTGGATGGAATTTAATTGATGGTGATAAATCGACAAAATTGTTTTCATGTGGATTGAAAAAAGAAGTTAGTAGCAGTTTCAATCAAAAATGTATTGTAGATTACCTGGTGGATGATATAAATGTTGATGATTATGATGCATTAGCAATTCCTGGTGGCTTTGAAGAATTTGAGTTTTATAAGGAAGCATATGACGAGAAATTCTTAAATGTGATTCGTGGTTTTCAAAAGCAAAATAAACTAATTGCATCAATTTGCGTTGCTGCTTTATCACTTGGGAAAAGTGGAATTTTAAACGGAAGATTTGCAACAACCTACAACAAAAAATCAATACGACAAGATACGTTAAAAAAGTATGGTATAAATGTAAAAAATGAGCCGGTAGTAATAGATGGTAACGTAATGACTTGCTGGAATCCATCAACGGCAATTGATGTAGCTTTTTTATTACTTGAACGACTTACTACAAAAGAAAATACAAATTATATAAAGAGCATAATGGGTTTTGATGATAAAATTAAATAGTGATTTTCGTCCAACGGTTTCAACCTGACATCGCGGACAAGCCGCTCGCGGGTTAAACCAATGTTAGGATTCATTGATAATGATATTCTTTGATATAGATGAAACCTTATTTGACAACAAGAGCGCGCAAAATTTTGCAGCTTTGAAACTGTATAATGAATTCCAAGATCTACAAGTAATATACGAAGAATCTGCATTTCCACAGAGGTGGAATGAGGTCACCGAAAAGTACGTTCAGCTATTTTTAGTCAATAAAATATCATTCCAACAGCAGCGCCGAAACCGATTAAGAAAGATATTTCAAAAGGACTTTACGAATAGTGAGGCCGATGAGATATTTGCCATTTATCTCAAATTTTATGAGGAAAATTGGCAACTTTTTGATGATGTAATTCCCTGTCTCAATAAACTCAGACCTCGTAAGTTAGGTATAATATCAAATGGCGACAAATATCAACAGAGACAAAAATTAAGGTATTTGAATATCTTGGATAGATTTGAGGTCATTGTCATATCTGACGATATCGGGATTTCAAAACCTAATCCGGAAATATTCTGGCATGGTTGTAAAAAAGCAAACGAAAACCTCGCTAAATGCTGTTATATCGGAGACGATTTACACACGGATGCAGAGGCAGCATCTGAAGCTGGGCTAAAAGGTATCTGGCTCAATAGGGAACAGGAAAAAAGAAAAGATAAAGCCATAATAGAAGTATATACTCTTTATCAATTAGCAAAGGTGATCCAATCCTAACGTGTCAGTTCAGGTGACAGTCAGGGCCGTGCCGCTCTGGTGGGTTGATGTAAAACTGAATTTTATAGTCTTTATTGAAATAAGTGGAATCCCTGGCTGCCCCTGACTTCGGCGTTATCTCCTTGAAAAACAACTGATTTAGTGAGGAAAAATGTTAACTACAAAAGAAGCTATTGCAAAAAGAAGAAGTATAAGAAAATTTAAATCTGATCCAATTCCGGACGAATATCTTTTTGAATTGATCAATGCCGCCAGATTAGCGCCTTCAGGATGTAATGCCCAACCCTGGCGTTTCAAAATTGTTAAAGACCAGAAAAGTAAAATAAAATTGGCTCATGCTGCTTATGATCAATCATTTATTGCTAATGCTCCAGCAGTCATTGTTTGTTGCGCGGATATAAGTGGATATTTGGATGGAACTGTATCAGGCATTCAAGACTTAGGAAAGATTGGTGCGGTTGAAGATAACATAGTACAAATTCTGTTAAAAAGAGCTGGTCAATTGAAGGTATACCCTGTCGAGCAAATTGGGCCTCAAATAGCATTTAATGTCGCGATTTCAATTGAACATATTGTATTACGTGCACTCGATTTTGGCTTAGGGACCTGCTGGATAAGGCTTTTGGATGGTCAAAAGGTTAATGATATATTTGGGTGGAATGAAAATATTTTTACTGTAGCATTGCTTCCCATTGGATACCCGGCAGAAGATCCAAGCCCAAGAAAAAGGTTGAAGATAAAAAAAATATTATTATAATTTCGGATACAACAGAATTCAGCTGACACAAAAAGCCGACGGGATTCTATCGTAAATTGAAAAGCTTTTAGCGGCTTTTTGTGTCGCTAATACTGGGCAAACCGCGCGGTTTAACCTTTTACAAGGACCTTTATCACGCTTTCATATGCGAAAGCTTTGTTGGTTGGTTTCCCGCCAGGTCACACAGGCCGTTAACTCACCGGATCGCAACAGGAGTTTTGAATTATGGAAATAGACTTGATGGACTTAGAGCCCCGCCATGCCCATGATATCCTTACAAGTTCTATAATACCTCGACCTATTGCGTGGGTATCTTCGAT
>NZ_JAIOSW010000146.1 GCF_021107415.1 Desulfobacula sp. | reverse complement strand
CGGTCGTCTCCTGTTTTATTCAAGTCAATGCTGGTGTCAATCTCTTCATCACTGATGCCTATAGCCAAATCAGTAGCCAGACCAGGGTCAGGTTCAATAAACCGCATTTTGTCAAACCCGCCGCCTGAGTTGCCAAGATTATACTCAAGGTCCACATGGGGCGCATCCCCTGTTTCTGCCATGGCAAAATGGCCCAGCAGCATTTCAGATGGCCAGCGGTAATCTCCCATGGTGTCCAGGAGAGGATTATCTTTAAGGACCAGGGCATCTTCCGGGCAGTGTTCAATGCAGTAGTGATCCGTTTTTTTACAGTCAAATCCAATACACTTATGCTCAACAGGTCTCAAGGGTGAAGCATGATTATCCGGCATAATGTGGACCCCGAAAGGGCAGATCTCTGCACATTTTCCGCAGGAGACGCATTTTGAATTTCTTTTAATGATATATTTGCCGATGGTATTGCGAAACCGTGATGGAGTTACTTTGGTTTCGGGCAATTGATGTTTTACCTGATGCTTAATTTGGTTCATAAATTATCCTACATCTATAGATATTTTCCGTTCACCAAAAATCGGTGCAAAACTCTCTTTTTCAAGATCCTCAAACCACATGGAACGGCCGACTTCACCTCTAAGCCTTCTGGCTTCCCTTAATCCCATGGCACCCAGCATTTCGAGTATCTGGTTTCTCCAGGCTCCCATGAGATTTGTGATTCGGTTGCTGCCGTATGCCGGATCAATGGCTTCCAGTTCAACCGGACAGGAAAGGCCATTTTTGCATCGGTCGCACAGGCGGCATTCCATGGCAATGAGCAGGGGCAGATCAATGGTAACCCCGTCTGCACCACAGATAATGGCCTTATTCACATGCTCGGCCATACAGATCCCGCCGGAAGCAATGATATTGAGCTGCTGCCGTTTGCCGGCATCAATCAATGCCAGATGGATATCCCTTAACATATCCTTGATAAACCTTGGATTGTCAGACTCAAATTCCCTGCCGTTGCTGTTTGCGTATACATGGATTGTATCAATATCGGTTTTAGACAGCTCAACGCAAGTTTTGGCATAATCAAGATCAGCTTTCAGCTCTAAGCCGACACTGATAACAAGGTTTTCATTCATGGCTTTTAAAGCCCCAAAAATTTTTTCAATGCCGGGCTCATATTCAATTTCAACCATTTCAACATGGGTCAGAAGCTTTGGATAATTTTGAAAATTATCTTTTTTTACCAAAGGGATGATGAAGGGTCCAAATGGCATCAGATCTTCATAGACATCGGATGCATTAATAAGCATCTTTGTTCCTAATGTCTGGGCTGCTCTGAGCATGGAGACAAGTACATTCTTGCTTAATATGCCAAAGTCGGGGTGCTGGAACAAAATGGGAAGCGGGATCTCAAGAATGGGTTTTATGTCAATGGCAAGGGACCCGTCCTCATTAAATGCAAGCCTTTCCGGTCGTCTTGAAAGTTCTATGCAGGTATTGATATATTCCCGGCCATGGATGCCGTCCCGGGTGGGCCGAACAATCTCGGACATGTCGGTCCACATGGAATCAAAGCCTTTGCCCACAAAAGGGCCCCGGTATCCGGCACCGGATACGGGAATGCTTCCGGTATGTGCCTGATACCATGTTCGGCCAAGGATATCGGGTGTCCAGTATTCGTCCCCGATTTCTCTATACTCAGGATTGACAACCCGGGAGAAAATTCCTTTGGTACATTCCTGAATACACCTGAAACATGAATTACAGGCGTAGAGATATTCAGGCTCATCCATTTGACTCATATGCAGATAATTGTCTTTGAATATGTCATATACGCAATTTTTTTTTACACACTCTTTGCAGCTTCCGGCACAGTCTTCCCTGAATTCTATAGTGGCATATTTACCCACGGGATAAAATTTTGGCGGTGCAGCCTTTGTTTGGATTTGATATTTTTTAGGCATGTTTCACTATCCTTTTAATTAGTGCGTAGCCTGGTTCTATTTCAGCCCGGCCTGTTTCACAATTGTGCCCACAGCCTCTTCCCATTCAATGGCCATGATATGAACCCCGTGGACCCCTTTGAGTCCCTTTAGTTCTTCAATGGTTTCAAGGCAGATTTTTATGCCTTCATCTGCCTGGTTTTTTTTGTCAACACCATCCATTCGTTTGATAATGGTTTCAGGAATATCCATACCGGCAACCTTATTGTTCATGTACCTTGCCATACCGGCGGATCTTAACGGGGTGACACCGCCAAGGATATATACCTTGTCTGTCAGGTTTTCATTATTGGCCCGTCTGATCCATTCCTTAAACCGGTCCATATTATAAATACACTGGGTCTGGATAAAATCAGCACCGGCATCAATTTTTTTGGCAAGGCGGATCACACGGTATTCAAAGGGGTCGGCAAAAGGATTGGCAGCCGCGCCAATAAACATTTGGGGTGCCACATCCAGATCAAACCCGCTCATGTCTTTGCCTTTATCGCGCATATCCTTCACCGTCCGGATCAAATTGACCGAGTCAATGTCAAAGACATTCATGGCATCGGGCTGACTGCCGAATTTCTGGTGGTCTCCGGACAGGCATAAAATATTTTTAATTCCTAAAGAATAAGCACCCATGATATCCGATTGAATGGCGATTCGATTCCGGTCTCTTACCACCATCTGCATCACAGGTTCAAGCCCTGCGGCAACCAGATGGGCAGAGGCTGCAATGCTGGACATCCTGACAATGGCCGTCTGGTTGTCCGTGACATTTATTGCATCCACAAACCTTTTCAGCAAGCTGATTTTTCTATCAATCACTTTTTTGTTGGCACCTCTTGGGGGGCCGCATTCCCCTGTTACCACAAATTCACCTTTGGTCAGTTTTTCATGAAGATTACTCAAGGTTTTCATATGATATGGTCCTCTCTGATCAATTTTCTGGGTCCACCGGAAAGACTGGTATTCCAGTTTTTTGGAGGGATGTAGGTTTTCAGATTATCCAGCTGGCCTAAAGTGGTCAGCCGTTCAATAATCAGGTGCCATGCGCATTGGGTGTTTGGATCAATTTCACAAAAGCCGTTCTGAGAACCGCCACAGGGGCCGTTTAAGAGTTTTTTGGCACATCGGGTGACAGGACAGACGCCTCCGAATGTTGCAAGGCTGCAGTCGCCGCACCCTGAACATTCTTCAGTAAAAATACCGGGGCTTTCCTGTATCCCTATAAATGTTGTATTTAAGCCCGGTAATACCACTTCTTTTGCAAACCGCTTTGCCATGGCCTGAACGCCGGCCCCACAAGCAAGGGAGAGAACGGCATCATTCCTGGCAATGCCAGGGGAAGCTTCCTGAATAAATTCATTTTCACACTGGCGCTCTATAGTCAGTTCTTCTATTTCAATGGATCTTGCCATTTTTTTAAAGCTGAGCCGAAGGGCGGACGCAAGGACTGCAACCTCATCTTCACCACCGGCAAAGCATGTTTTTACACAGGTGCCGCAACCTAAGATTAAAAGCTTTTTATAGGGTTCCACAAGTTCAATAATCTCATTTATGGGTTTTTGACTGGCGGTTATCATTATGGTACTCCATTTTTTGGACCTAATTTTGGGCCTGGTTGAGAAAAAGACCAGATTCAAGCAAGGCCTAAGTTTTAATATATCCTTGGCTTCATTGATCAGGGGAGTGATGCACAATGAAACCAAGAATCTAAAAAAATCTGAGCCTTGCTTCAAATCCGGTTTTTTATAATAACATCGATGGGGATGGTATTAATTAAAATGATTTAAAGCAGGATTCGGGCCGATTGTTTCAAGCTGTGATATCGTGTTTTGAATAATATCTTTAATCGACCCATGGTCTTCTGCGGTCGTGTTGAATATGTTCAATCGTCTGCCATCCATCCCGATATCATCCAGAATGGTTTTTACATAATCAACCCGTTTTTTTGCTCGTATACTGCCTTGGGCATACCGACAGCTCTTTTCCTGACAGACCAGAACAAGGACTGCATCTGCGCCTGATTCAAAGGCCTTTAAAAGGTATATGTCCTTTGTCATTGAGGAGCAAGGCATCTTGACGGTTTTAACGTCACAACCGTCAAACATTGAGGCCGTTTCTTCAAAAGAGTTTAAACAGTGAAACAGCGTAAGTTTTGGTGTGGTATTAATTTTCATTTTTTCTTCCCAAAATTAAAATAAAAAAAGGCATTCGCCCAGGTTATAATTTGGGAAAACGCCTTTGTTTTCTTTTAACTTTGCTAATACGCCATTGTATTTAGCGGTAAAAATCAGGTTAAAATTTATTTCATAATATGTCAAGTATTCTTTTTCAAAAAAATATTGTTTGCACTATCTAAGAAACTCGTGTATTATCATATTTTTTGATTTCCCTGGTCGGTGATCCCGACCTTTTTTTTTAAGGAACCCCTATGCTCCAGAAAAATTTACCCTTGACCGGGTTTAACGAAATGAACCTGAGCCACCCTGTATTCTCTGTATTGAAGGATGTGGGCTATGACACTCCCACACCGATCCAGACGTTGGCTATTCCCCATCTGATACAGGGAAAGGATATACTGGGCCAGGCCCGGACCGGTACCGGTAAGACCGCAGCCTTTGCCATGCCCCTGTTGTCCCGGATTGATCTTGATAATAAACGACCCCAGGTATTGGTGCTGACCCCCACCCGGGAGCTGGCTATCCAGGTGGCCGAGTCTTTTAAGACATATGGTGCCAGGATGAAAGGCTTGAACGTCTTGTCCGTGTATGGGGGCCAGAGTTACGGTGTCCAGCTGAATCAACTTAAAAGGGGCGTCCATGTGGTAGTGGGAACGCCTGGGCGGCTCATGGATCATATGCGAAAAAAAACCGTTTCCTTTGCAGATCTTTTTTGTGTGGTCCTGGATGAGGCCGATGAAATGCTTCATATGGGCTTTATTGATGATGTGGAATGGATCCTGGACAGAACCCCGGATGATTCACAGACCGCACTTTTTTCAGCCACTATACCCAGGCCCATTCGGAAAATTGCCCAAAAATATTTGATAAACCCCAAAGAAATAATCGTCAAACCGGACACCACAGAGCTTACAACCATCAACCAGCAATATTGGATGGTTAAAGGGGCTAAAAAGGCCCAGGCCCTGACCCGGATTCTGGAGGCTGTTTCTTTTGACGGGGTGATCGTGTTTACCAAAACAAAAACCGCCACCCTTGATGTGGCAAAAACCCTTGAAGATAAAGGATTCAAGGCAGAAGCCCTGAACGGAGATATTGCCCAGAATGCCAGGGAGCGGACCATTCGCCGGTTGAAAAATGGTTATATCGATATTTTAGTGGCTACAGATGTAGCCGCCCGGGGTTTAGATGTGGACCGGATCTCCCATGTGATCAATTATGATATGCCGCCTAAGGTGGAACCCTATATCCACAGGATCGGCAGAACCGGCAGAGCCGGGCGCACAGGAGAAGCCATCCTGTTCGTGAACCGGAATGAGCGCTGGATGTTGAGGGTGATAGAAAAAGCCACTAAACAAAAGATCAAGGAAATCACTCTGCCCTCCAATAAGGCCATCAATAAAAAACGGGTGGCCAACTTTAAACACTCCATCACTAAGACCCTGGCATCAGAAGATTTAAGTGTTTTCATAGAATTGATTGAGGGATATGCCCGGGAACAGGATATCCCTGTAACCCAGGTTGCAGCTGCCCTTGCCAAACTGGCCCACGGGGACACCCCCTTCCTTTTGCCGGCCCATAAAGACAAAATAAAGGTAAAAGTTAAAACTATTAGGAAAGACCGGCCGGACCGGGAAATCATTTCTGATGAAAAACATCTGCCTGCGAAAAAGAAAAAATCTAAACAGATGGGAATAATATCTTCGCGAGAAATAGTGAGTATCATCCCTATAGAAAAGGGCATGGAACGGTACCGCATTGAGGTGGGCCGGTGCCACGGGGTACGGGCGGGAAATATTGTGGGTGCTATTTCAAATGAAGCCGGTCTTGAGAGCAAATACATCGGAAACATTGATATCAACCAGGAATTTTCTCTTGTGGATCTTCCCTTTGGCATGCCAAAGGAAACTTTCATGCTATTGGGGAAGACCTGGGTGAGATCCCGGCAGATGGCGATTTCAAAGTGCGCTTGAAAAATTAAACCAAAGAAAGGTGCGGGCTGTTATTGCCATGAATAAAAGAACTGACAGAGAATTAAAAATAATACCCAACCGGGATCTTCTTCTGCCATATGCTGTCCCGTATTTTGCATATGTTGGAATTGCATCATTGAGCCAGGGAAGAATTCCCATTGAAATTAATTATATCCTGAAGATTATTATTGTCCCTTTCCTTTTATACTGGGCCTGGAAATGGTATGCCCCGATCACTGGCCCAAAGAAACCAATTGGATCAGTTCTTTACGGGATTGTTTTTGGGATTGCCGGTCTTGTTATCTGGTGCCTTTGTATGGTTCCTTTTATGGACAGTTCAAGCGAGCCGTGGACCCGGACAGAATTTTTTTTAAAACTCTTTACAGCCTCATTGATTGTTCCTGTTTTTGAAGAATTGTTTATCAGGGGCTATATATTAAGAGCGGCGTTTCAATGGGATGTTAACCGGCAAAACAACAAAATTGCCTCACCCCTAAATGAAACATTGGATCATAATAGTATTAACGAGGTTAAACCAGGTGCCTGGAGCCTGATGGCCATTGGGATTTCAACCATTGCATTTACAGCAGGCCACATGCCGGTTCAGTGGCTGGCTGCTGTTGCTTACAGTATACTGATATCCATTTTATGGATCATAAGAAAAGATCTCTTGTCCTGTATGGTTGCACATGGGACAACCAATTTAACCCTGGCTTTATATGTCTATCTTACCGGCCAATGGGGATTTTGGTAAGAAAGATATAATAGCTTGGAATGGCTTGGTGAAAAGGTTATGCCAGTACCGGTTATTAAGGCGACTCGTCATTAAAGATTTCATTGGAGAGGATTACTGCCTCTGCGACTTCACGGATAGATTTTCTTGAATCCATACTTTTTTTTCGTATCCAGCCATAGGCTGCATCACCGGTCATTTGACGGTTATGCATGAGAATTTCCTTGGCCTGTTCTATCTTTTTACGGGCTTCCAATTCCTCTTGTATCACACGGGTTTTAACCATTAGTTCCGTATTGACAATGGCGATGGCAGATTGATTGGCAACCGCTCTTAACAGATTGACTTCCGTATCGGAAAAATCATGGGGCTCGGCTGTAAAACAGTTCAAGACCCCAATGACTTTTTCGTCTTTTGTTTTTAAAGGAATCCCGACCATGGAGACAAGGCCCAGTTTTTTAGCCATCTCTTTTTCTTTGAATCGATCGCTTTCTAAAACATCTTTAAGAATCAAAGGTTTTTTGTGGGTCACCACATAGCCCACAACGCCTTCATCCAGATTAAGCGCCCGGTCTTTGATATAGTCCGGTGAAATGGACTGGGTTGCCTTAAGGCGTATCTTGTGTGGTTTTTCATCTTCATTGACAAGCCAAAGGGAACAGATTTCAACACCGGTAACCTTGGCGGTTACCATGACAATCAATTTTAACAGGTCTTCAATAAAGAGATCCGAGGTGATTGCCCGGCTGATGTCGGTGAGTGCTTTTATATAGCCGTCATATGTCTCTTGTTTTTCCATAATCTTCTTATATTAATCAGAAATCATAATTCATCGTCAATAGAAAAAATAATAAATTCCATTTTTTAAATTTTTCTACAAAGCTGGATTGGGAATTAAATCCCATATTCCGCAAGGGCATGCGCCTTTACAGAATCCGCAACCGATACAGAGATTTTCGTCTACTTTATATTCAAAATTATTCTTACCTGTTTCAACTCTTTCAATGGCCCCTTCCGGGCAGATTGCCACACAGATGCCGCAGTCCCTGCATTTTCCACAGGATGCGCAGTCCGCTCCACAATCGATCAGATTGTCAGCAATACTCCTTGGGTTGTAATATTCAAGGCTGATCCGCTGCTTGTCAATTTGTGGCAAAATATTTCCAGGATCTGGGCTTTTTCCTGCAATGATCCGGTCAATGCTTTCGGCCGCTCTTTTTCCCGCCCCAATGGCGTCTGTGATAAGTCCCGGGCCTGCAACATCTCCAATGGCAAATACTCTTGGATCTGAAGTTTGGCTGAATTGATCAACTGCGACCAACCCATTCTCAACTATAATGGAGTCATCAATAAAATCAAGATCAGGGACATCTCCAATGGAGATCACGACGGTATTTGCTTTTAAAACCTCACCATCCTGAAGTACCAGGCCTGTTTTTGTGATTTTTTTTGTAAAGCAGGGCCATCTGAATATCGCACCTATGGCCTGGGCATCCTCTTTTTCTTTACCAAAGGCAGCAGGTTGCTGTACATCAATCATGGTGATCTCTTTGGCACCCAGGCGATGGGCTTCTGTGGCGACATCACATCCCACGTTTCCAGCACCGATAATCACCACTCTTTTCCCTGGTTTTGATTTGTCTTTTTTTGATTCTGTCAGAAAATCATTGGCAAAGACAGCTTTTTCAATGCCGGGGATGGGCAAAGATCTTGGTTTTTTAGCACCGGCTGCAACAATGGTGAAATCATAATCATATTTGATTTTTAAAAATTTTTTGCTGTCAATTCTCTGGTTTAATTTGATATCCGGGATTATTTTTTTAACTCGTTTGAGCTCTGCCTCAAGTGTCTCTTTTGGTACCCTCGAACCGGGAATAAGAGAAGATATTTTGCCGCCAATGGTATCGCTTGTATCAAACAAAACAGCAGTATGGCCTTTCAAGGTTAAATGCCATGCCGCAGAGATACCTCCGGGTCCGGCACCGATAACGGCAATTTTCTTTTTGCTCTTTTTTGCGGGCTTCGGCAGTTTGACATTCTCTCCGGCTTTTCCTAAAAGTTTCACATCAATAGGTGACATATAATTCAGGTTCCGGGTGCAGGATGCCATACAGGGGCTAGGACAGAGGTACCCGCAGACCGTTGCCGGAAACGGAGTGTATTCAAGCCCCATGCTGATGGCCTCGTCAATATTATCCAGCCTCACCATATTCCATCTTTCCTGAACAGGAATACCCGTAGGGCAGGCAGCCTGGCAAGGCGCTATATATTTTCCTTCCTCCCATACCGGAATATATCTTCTTAAATCTCCCCTGGTGATCAAGGCAATAGTGTCTTTCTGGGTTTCCTGGAGATCACCGATAAGACCCCCTTTACCCAGTTCCTTGTCCCAGACCTGTTCCCTGAACCAGGACATGGCTGGTTTTTCAGGGGTGTCGGCTTTTTCCCGGGGGGACTTTGCTTCAAGAAGCTGCCATTGAGAGCGCTTGGAAAATGATTTTAGCAGATCGGTTTTATTAATTTTTTTCAGGAAAACACCCAGGTTAGTGAGAAGCCAGTTCCATTCTTCATCAGGCAGGGGTGACAGCCTGGCATCTTTTTGTGAAAATCCCTGCACGCTGCCCCTGACAAAGACTTTGCCCCCCACCATTCCCACAAGGGGTCTGTAGCCTAAGATCTGATCCTGCGGGCCTGTGTTGTGACCGCAGATAACGGCAATACCACCGGCCATGAATTCACCAAAATAATCTCCCGCCATTCCCAGAACCCAGAGTTCAGGCGGTTCAAATCTTGGGTTTCTTTTGGTCATGGTCATGCCCCGGGCGCCAATGGAACCGCCAATATAGACTTTGCCCTGGGCAGCACCATTCATTACTCCATTGGAAGTGTGTCCGTGAACAATAATCTGGGCACCTGCATTGAGCCATCCAATATCATCCGAGGCCGGTCCCATAACTTCAATCCGGGTATTTGCATTGCCCATGGAGCCGGTTCTCTGGCCGGACTGGCCTGTAATCCGGATATAGGTTTTCTCAGTTCCGGTATCCCAGAGCCTTCCACCTATGCCATGTTGTCCGAATCCTTCCACTTCAATGCTTCTACGACCGTTTTTTATATGCCGGTGAATGATTTCTTCTAAAACCCTGGAAGAAATTCTTTTACCATCTTTTTTACCGGATATTTTAATAAATGCATCTCTATTCGTTTTTGTCATTGTTCACACCTTCCTAGACCACATACTTTATACTGAGGCGTTCTGCTGCCGCATGATCATCAATTCCAAGGGCATCGGACATCCCGATGGGAAGGGATGTTGAGCGTCCAAGCGGGGCGACTATTTTTTTAAGCTCAGTGTCAAAGGAGATAAAAAGATCCACGATTCTTTGTGCCACGTCTTCCGGGTCAAGCCTTCTGTATAGTCTTGGATCCTGGGAGGTGATGCCTTTAGGGCAGATACCCACATTACAGACATTGCAACGGTCTTCTTCCGTGCCCACGCAACCGGCAGCCGCCTGCATGACATATTTCCCCACCTGGACACCGCTGGCACCCAGCATGATCAATGCAGCTGCATTGGCAGCAAGATTTCCATTTTTACCGATTCCGCCACCGGCAAAGATGGGGATTTCGTTTTGTTTTCCGATTTTAGTGAGGTTCAGATAATTATCCCTGATACAGGAGGCTATGGGGTGACCCATATGATCCATGGAAACTGTATAGGCAGCCCCTGTACCACCATCTTCACCGTCAATGGCAAGTCCTGACGCATAATCATTACGGCTCAGGTTGTTCAATACGGCAAGGGAAGTCGAAGAGGCGGATATTTTCGGATAGACCGGCACCCTGAACCCCCAAGCCATGGACATGGACAGGATCATCTTTGCCACAGACTCTTCTATTGAATACTGGGTCTGATGGGTGGGCGGGCTTGGCAGACTGATTCCCTGGGGAACTCCCCGGATGGCTGCAATCAATTTATTCACTTTGTGCCACATTAAAAGACCACCATCTCCTGGTTTAGCCCCTTGACCATATTTAATTTCAATGGCGCAGGGGTCTTCTTTCATATGGGGAATGGCATGAATAATTTCATCCCATCCAAAATATCCCGAGGCAACCTGGAGAATCACATATTTTAAAAATCTGGATTTTAGCAGTCGCGGCGGACATCCGCCTTCTCCAGTCGATATTCGGACGGGCATCCCAAGTTCTTCATTCAGATAGGCAACCCCCATTTGAAGACCTTCCCACATGGTGGGAGAAAGCGCTCCAAAGGACATGCCACCGATGATCAATGGATAGATTTCTCTGACCGGTGGAATCCAGCCTTTTTTTCTCAACCGTTTGATGTTTTCCCTGGGGGAGAGGACCCGACCCAGAAGGGTTCTCATTTCAAATTCATGGCGGCCCGCATCCAGCGCAGGGTCGGTAAGCATTGAGATCCGGGTGAACTTGATTCTGTCCAGTATGGATTGGGATGCATTCCTTCTGCCGCCGCGTCTTCTGGGAACCCCCTGCTGGTTAATGTGAAACTTGAGCCTGTCCAGTCCGGGGTTTCTTACAGGGGTAATGGCATCATTGGGGCAGACCATGGTACACATGGCACAGCCGATGCAGGCATTCTCCACACGGGTTTTCTGGCGGATGCCATAAAAGGTGTCATACTGGTTGGAATGGTTTTTATTTTTTTCAATCGAAGTTTTAATAATTCTTTTTTGAAACACACTTAATTCAATGGCCTTGACAGGACAGACGGCAGTGCACTGTCCGCACAGGGTACATCTGTCATTGTTATAGTTAATCTGCCACGGCAGATCATTCAGGCTTAAAGAGGAAGGTTCAAGGCTTCGGTTTGACGACATATTTTTACCTCCTGACGGTCAGGGCTGACAATTGCTGTATCAAGGTGCATGGGTTGGATATCTTTTGTTTTATCCCGGTCCGGGATGACGGCATCAAGGCCGCAGATTTCAGAGGAAAATCCAAACATGCCGGGTTTTCCGCCGACAACACCGGGGCGAAGTTTTTTCCTGTCCTGGGCCATGAACATGGAATGGTCCGGCAGCGTACCGATGACACAATTTGGGCCATCAATAATAAGGGGCCGGCAGGTTCTTTTCAAATGGGATAGAAATTGGGCATCCGGATGCTTTTGAAGATCATCTTCCTGCAAAGGCGTAATAACATGCTTATAGGCATCAATTCCCAGACCAAGGCCAACCATTGAATAATGAAGAATATGGGCAAATACCTCGGAATCGGACTGATATCCCCTGTAGCCGGGGAAATCTCTTGATGTCAGAAAATCCTTTATGGGGATAAAGGCGGTATTTTCTCCATTGGTCATAGTGCAGTATCCCTTTATAAAAAAAGGGTGGCAGGCATAGAGATTAATGGCATAATTCGTATTTTGTCT
>NZ_JAIOSW010000176.1 GCF_021107415.1 Desulfobacula sp. | reverse complement strand
TTAATGGAAGGCTTTTTAGAACTTTAAAAAATCGTTCAGGCACTATAGAGTGCAAGGTGAGCCAGTCGGAACGGGTTTTGGGCTGCTCTTTTCGGAGAAATCTCCGGCCTTATGGCAAATATCCAGTAAAGCGAATAAAAATAAAGCAGATCCCAATTAAATTTCAATTTTAATATTTTGACAGACCTTTGACAAAACGATACACTATTTTTTTATTTCAGCAGTATTAAGATCGTATTTTTTTCTTTAAATTATTATGGATAACAGGGTAAACATTGAAAAGAAATGATCTCTATTCAAAAGAAGAAAAACTTTTTCAGGATAAAAACAAGATTTATTCTGTCCAGTCTGTAAAACAGATTGTCTACTCAACCGATATCAGAGATTTTGGCCAGGTCGCTAAAAGTGTTCCCTGCCAGGACGTCTGTCCTGCTAAAACCAATATCCCGGGATATATCAGGGCGGTTTATGAAAAAAGATATGGCAGAGCCTATGAATTAAACCGCAGCGCCAATATCCTGCCCGGTGTTTTGGGGCGTATCTGTTCAAGACCTTGTGAATCTGCCTGTCGTCATGGAGAACCGGACAATGGCATAAGTGTTGGTATCTGTCATTTAAAGCGTTCCTGTGCAGACCTGAAACCTGGTTCGCACAGGATAATTGAAGGCCTTTATGCTCCGACCGATAAACGGGTTGCTATCATTGGTTCCGGCCCGGCCGGGTTGGCAGCAGCCCATGATCTTGCCATTCTGGGGCATAAAGTTATGATTTTCGAGAGGTTGGAAAAACCAGGTGGTATGCTGATGTATGGGATACCTGAGTTCAGGCTGCCAAGAGATCTGCTGATGCTCGAAATTAAGAATATTCTCAGATTGGGGATTGAGTTAAAAACAAACAAAGCCATTGGTTCCGACATCTCCCTTACTCAGCTGGAGAAAGAATATGACGCTGTGGTTGTGGCAACCGGATGTGTCACTCCGAGAAAATTTGATATTCCAGGTGAAGATCTTGAAAATGTTCATAAAGGACTTGATTTTATGAAAGCTGTCAATGAGGGGCAAACGCCCTTTGCCGGTGACAAAGTGGTCGTGATTGGTGCCGGGTTCACGGCAGTTGACTGTGCAAGATCGGCCATAAGGCTTGGTGCATCGGATGTCAGTATCAATATCCGTAAAACTATTGAATATATGCGGATTGATGAGACTGAAAAGCAGGAAGCCGAGTTTGAAGGGATTAAAACATATAGTCTTATCCAGCCGTCAAAAATCATTGGGGACGGCAATAAAGTCACTGCTGTTGAGTTTAAGCGAACCCGGATGGAAAAAATCGATACACCGCCATATAGAATTTCCATTCCCATAGAGAATTCGCAATTTATAGTTCCCGTAGATTCGGTCATTGCAGCTTTGGGTCAGACCCCTGATGAGGCTGTCGTATCAAGAGAGATTGATCCCCTGGCCTGTATCTATTGTTCAGCCTGTATTGATGTGGCACCAAAAGATTGTATTAAAATGATTGAAAATATTTTCGTCAATCCGGATGGAACCTATGGCAGATATGAAGAAACAGAAGATTGGAGCAGGGTCGTATCCATTGCCATTGATAATGCTAATTGTATTCGTTGCGGACAATGCCTGGCTGTTTGTCCCATGGATTGTATCAGTGTGATTAAAACAGAACTCATTGAAATCGATACTTAGTTTATTGGAGGAATGATGCCTGACAACGATCATTATGTCATCATAGGAAATGGGCCTGCAGGAAACCATGCAGCAGCAATTTTAAGACAAAAGGATAAAGATGCCAAAATCACCATCATATCTGATGAGTGTGTCCCTTATTATTACAAACCTAAATTAACAGATTTTATTGCCGATGAGATAGCCAAAGAAGATCTCATGGTAGATTCTCCCAATTTATATAATCGGGCCTTAAAAGATATCCGAATCCGATGCGGTCAGGCGGTTGAGCGAATCGATCCTGATTCAAAATTATTGTTTTTACAGCATATGGAAAAAATAAAATATTCAAAGCTCATCATTGCCTCGGGAAGCCGTGCACGGGTGCTGCCCGCAATGTCAGGGTATGCAAATCATTTAAAATTTGTCACTTCCTATACAGATGTTATGGAGGTTAAGGAAGCGATTCGAAAAGCAAAAGATTTTTTCATTCTTGGTGGTGATCTTGTGGGGTTTAAATTTTTAAGAATGTTGAATTCCATGGGTAAAACCGTGACCATCCTGATCTATCCCGATGCATTCTGGCCCTATCATTTAACCGATGGTATCCTGGTCAATGAGTATTTAAAGACAAACATGGACAGCATTTATGCCTGTGGATCATGTGCCCAGATTTATAACCCCGCCATCAACAGGTATACAACATCCATTGGATGGCCTAATGCTGTGGTCCAGGGAGAGGTGGCAGCTCTTAATCTTCTCGGGTTTTAACAGCCCTTTTTCATGTAGATAAACAAGGATTTATCGATTCCATAAAGCAACGTTATGCAAAGAAGAAACAGATTGTGGTTGATTCCAATGTGAATTCTTTTTTGAAAGGATTTGACTGGACAAAAGAAAACATTAAAAAGACTGATCCACACTCTTTCAAAGGAATAGTCCCGCCAAAACGAAAAGAAAAGCTTATTATAAACGGAAATCAGCTGGTGGCACAGGCGGCTTTGGATGCCAATCTCTCATTTTATGCAGGATACCCCATAACCCCGGCGACAAAGATTATGGAAATATTGAGCAGGGAATTGCCAAAGCATGGGGGAACCTTGCTGCAGACAGAAGATGAAATAGCGGCTATCGGTGCTGTTATCGGCGCCGGGTTTGGCGGGAAACGTGCCATGACGGCAACATCGGGCCCCGGGTTTGCCCTGATGACAGAGTTCACAGGACTGTCTGTCATGGCAGAAGTGCCGGCTGTGATTATTTGCTCACAAAGAGGCGGCCCTTCAACGGGAATCCCTACCAAGACAGAGCAGAGCGATTTTAATAGTGCTGTGTTGGGAGGGACGGGTGACTGTCCACGAATTGTCCTTGCACCCACGGATACAGAATCATGCTATGAGGCAACTGTTTTGGCTCTTTATTTTGCTGAAAAATACCAGACCCTTGTGGTATTGCTGCTGGATTTTTTCCTGTCCAACAGTATCCGGAATATTGATATCCCGCAAAAGCCTTTACCGAAATATCTTGATGCCAATATTGCGCCGGAAAAAGATGATCTTAAAGAGTATCAGAGGTATAAGATTACAAAAAATGGTATTTCACCCCGGACCATTCCCGGAACGCCGGACGGCATGTTCTTTTCAACCGGGCTGGAACATGATGAGGCTGGCAGGCCAAATTACAGCGATGCAAACCACCTGAAAATGACTCAAAAACGGTATCGCAAATTCAACACGGTTCTTCTTGAAGCACCTGCACCTGAAATATCGGCAACTGAAAAGGATGAATTTGACATTGGTGTTATCTCGTGGGGATCATCAGCAGGGGTCGCGCATGAGGCAGCCATGTCTGCTCAAAAAGAAGGGATTAATGCCTCCTCTTTCAGCTCCATGATGGTATCGCCTTTTCCTGAAAAAGAGTTGATTGGGTTTTCAGATAAATGCAAAAAAATTCTTATTCCTGAATTAAATTTTTCAGGACAGTTTGCCAATTTTGCAACCCAAATTTTAAAAAGACCTGTTGAAAGACTTAATTTTATCACCGGCCGTCCCATGGCTTCAGAGGATATTCTTGAAAAGATGAGGGAAATGTAATGGAAATAATTGAATCAGTATATCTGGATGAAAAATTAGAAATAGTCAGAGACATTGATTTTTTACAATACAGATCACAAGATCTTCCCACCTGGTGTCCGGGCTGTGGCTATTTTGGAATTGTCGATGCCTTTTACAAGGCCTGCCGGGAACTTGCGTTGAAACATGAAGATATTGTAACCGTCAGTGGTATTGGCTGCTCCGGGCGAACCCCGATTTTCGTTAATTCCTATGGATTCCATACCCTTCATGGCCGGTCTATCCCTGTGGCATCGGGATTAAAACTTGCCAGAGAAGATCTGACCGTGTTTGCCGTTGCAGGGGATGGAGATGCCCTGGGAATTGGCGGCGGACATCTGCCCCATGTGGCAAGAAAAAATATCAATATTACTTTTCTTTTGTTTGATAATTCCATTTACGGGTTGACCAAAGGCCAGTCTTCTTCAACAACGCCCTATGAAATGAGGACCAATTCCCATCCCGCGGGCAATCCGGATACCCCTTTGAATCCTATTAAGCTTGCACTCTCCTATGGTGCATCATTTGTAGCACGAGGATATGCAGGTGATCCCCAGGGGTTAAAACAGATCATCAAAGATGGAATACTGCATCAGGGATTCAGCTTTATTCAGATTTTGACCCCCTGCGTGACATTTGATAAGGAAAACAGAACCTGGAAGAACCTTAAAGAGAATGTTTATGATTTGAATCTACGCAAAGAAGAAAAAAATATGGAGACAGCCATGCGGATGGCTGAAAACGAGCCCTATGGTATCGGGATTTTTTTCCAGGACAGGCAAAGACCCCATTATCAAGAAATTTTACGGAACAAATAGGTCGAACATCATGCCTTACAGAGAGGCGAGCACTTCTATCATAGCGATTTATATGGTTGAGGAATTTTAAAATGTATGGAAAAGCTGGTGAAGCGATCTATTGATTTCCATTCATATCTTCTTTCCCAGCCTTGTCTCCTGTCTTGTTTCATTCTTTGCTCTTTACCTGGATATTTACCGAGATTGAACATTCGCCTATCCAAAGGCGACCTTCGATCTATTACAGATCGTTTAATATATTCTTTTTTTGATAACATGTGGCCTTTCTCCCTGGAATATTTGAGACAGAGCCCCCTGGTACTGCGAATAAAATTTGTTAAATCCGGATATCCGTTGGCAGGGCCTTTTTTAACAGCACTTATTTTGTTTTCCAGGTTGCCATTGGCTTTGGGAAACTGCCTGATTCTTAGTTAAACAAACAATAAATAAATTTATTATAATACAAAGATTATTACTGAACTTGATGTTTATTGTAAATAGGTGAAAGGGCTTATTTTTTACCGGGAAAAAATCCTGGCCGGGAGAATTTCCCAAAGATGATAGAGGGGTCTTTCCCGGAAGATTGATGGGTTGTGTGTTATTATTTTTTCCAAAGATCCAGATCAATGAAGCCTATCTTGGCAGCATGGCGAGCCAGGTCAATGATATTATTTACATCAAGCTTGCGCATTATTCTGGCACGGTGGTTCTCAACTTTTTTTGGGCTGATGAACAATTTGTCTGCAATCTTTTGGGATGGCATCCCATTCCGGACATTGTTCAGTCCTTCCATCACCAGACGGTATAGATTGATTTGAGTATCCCAATTCAGTGTTGACCCGTGGACCCCATATCGTAAACGGTCTTGCCAATGATTTCAGATCGTGATTTGCCGATGAAATTCTCAAAAGCCTTGTTGCATCCAGTATAACATCCATACGAATCTTTGTAAAATTTCGTCTCTTCGGATGTCTGTACGATCATTAATCCATTTTATTTTACCGTCTTTGGTAACAATACGATAGGGTTCATGAGTAAATCTTTTTTGTTCTTTCCCAACACTATATTTGGCAACCTCTCCTGCTACCCGTTCCAAGTCGTCGGGATGAACAACTTTTGTATAAAGCATCCTACCTGAAATAAAAGTCCTATAGAGTTAAACCTTGATTAAGGTTTAGTTTGAACATATATCCTAATAGTTAAGTCATATCTTAAGGAGGGCACGGGATGGAATTTTTAATAATGGTTAAAGAAGAAAAGGGCTCCCAGGAAGTCCGAAGAGGAGTGCAGTTTTTGTTTCTGATAATTGTCTGCTTTATCGGGTTCAGATTCAGTCAG
>NZ_JAIOSW010000321.1 GCF_021107415.1 Desulfobacula sp. | reverse complement strand
TTTTCATGATCAGCCTGTTTACCCATTATCCCATCGTTTCCAACGTGTTTCACAGCTTGTTTTCCACGGGAACCGTCACCAGGCCGGCAACGTTCATTGGACTGGAAAATTATATGTACCTCATGGACGATGACATCTTCTGGAAAGTTCTCTCCAATAACCTTGTTTATTCCATGTGCACGATTCCCATTAGCATTGCTATTGCCCTTGGCATGGCTCTCCTGATCAATTGTAATATAAAAGGACGTTCTCTGGTCCGTATGTCGTTTTTTACCCCCACGGTTCTGCCCATGATCGCTGTTGCCAATATCTGGCTTTTTTTTTACACGCCGGAATACGGTCTCTTTGATCAGGTGTTTGCTTTTTTTGGCGGGGATAGCCATAACTGGCTCGGCAATCCGGATACGACCCTGCGCTGCCTTATTGTCATGGTGATCTGGAAGGAATCCGGTTTTTTCATGATATTTTATCTTGCGGCTCTACAGCAACTGTCTCCTGAACTTAAAGAGGCCGGGCTTGTGGAAGGATCTGGGAGGTGGTATTACTTTAGACGGGTGACCTTTCCATTATTGATGCCCACCACACTGTTCGTCACGGTCAACGCCGTTGTTAATTCTTTTAAACTGGTTGATCATCTGATTATTATGACCAAGGGAGGACCGGATAATGCCAGCTCCCTCTTATTGTATTATATTTATGAAAATGCCTTCAGCTTCTGGGATACCAGTTATGCAGCCACTCTTACGGTTGTTCTGGTTCTTATTCTTGCCGTCATCACCATTATCCAGTTTGCCGTTGTGGAAAAAAGGATTCATTATCAATAAAGAATGACTCTCCTGCTGTCAAATAACCCCCCTTTATTTGTAACGATCATAGCAAAATTATTTATTATTTCCCTGTATATTCCAGATAAGATCCAAAAGTAATGAGAATAGCGATAAGACAGGCGATAACAGGGGTAAGAAACCAGGCAAGTAAGATATTTTTTAACGTATGAATACTGACTGTACTGGCGCCTTTGATTATTCCAATGCCCAGGACACTGCCGACTACTGCCTGGGAACTTGATACGGGCACACCAATAATAGTATAAATGTGAATGGTGATACCAACGGCCATTGAGACCATCAGTGCTGAAAAAGGATCAAGTGATACCAGTTTTTTTCCTATGGTCTCCATTACCGGTCTTGAGAAGGTAAGAATTCCAAAGGCGATGCTCAGGCCTCCGATCAGCGCTGCTTCAAGGATGCTTAAGGTTCCGGCACCCACAAAAACAGCAGTTACATTGGCTACATTATTTGCTCCAAGGGCATATGCACCATATGATCCTGAAATAATAAGACATATTTTTAACAATTGATCCGAACCAAACAAGCCTATCTTTAAATGATTATAAACAAAAGCCAGGATTTTGTACAAAATCATTGTGATTAATGCCCCGCCGACAGGTGTTGTAAACCAGCAGATAAATACTTTGCCAAGGCCTGCAAGGTGCAGTTGGCTGTTGATGATACCAATGCCGATAATCGCTCCCACAACAGCCTGGGATGTGGATACGGGCAATCCTAAAAAAGTCATGACACTCACCGTTAACGCAGCTGCAATAGAAGATATCACTGCCTGGGAAAGATCAAAAGAAGTTAAGCCTTTTAATGTCTCTATCCCTGCCTGACCTGATATCAGTGCACCTAAAATTACAAAGATTGATGCCAGCAAAGCTGCTGTCCAGAATTTAATCATCCTGGATGAAACAGCAGTCCCGAAAATATTTGATGCATCATTGGCGCCCAGAGACCACCCTAAAAATATACCGCCAAGAAGGGAATACATTAAACCCTCCTTTTCATACTCAAAATATTAACCATTTTTGACACTCTATCTGCCTGGTCGGAGATATCGCCCATACAAAGAACCAATTCTTTGAGCTGAAGTTTAACAAAAGGGTCAATGTTTGAAGAAAAAATTTTTTGTATCAACCTTTTTTCAATGTAATCACAATGGCTTTCATGCTTATCAATGATATTCATAAAAGCACGGGTGCCCGTTTCCTTTTTGATAAACCCTGCCACCTGTTTTGAAAGGGTTTCACACGCTTCCAGGCTGACCTTAATAAGGTCCTGAACATCTTTAAAAAATTTTTCAGGGATGACAAGCTTCTGGTATTTCATCATAAAAAGTACAATTTCAAGGTCCCCGGGAATTTTATCCAGGGCATGAAGAAGGTTCATGATATCTTCCCTTGAGTCAGGTATTAATACCTTGCTATACATAAGGTTATTTATTTCTTCAATAATATCATCTGCTTTGGATTCATATTTGTCGGTCTGTTCTTTAAGGAAATTAAATTCCTCACAATAGGGTTCGCTAATACATGAAAAGACAGCCTTTTCAAAATTTTCATATATTAATTGAAAATTTTCAAGATACTTGTATATCAACTCTTCCAGCCGATTTTCTTTTTTGAAAAAAAAATTGAACATGCTATCCTCCGCTATTGTTTTACTATTCAATACAACCCTTCCGGTTGTTAATCAAGCCTGAATAACATCAAGGAAATACTCCATCGGCTCATGAATACCCTTAGACTATTCGGGTTTAATGGCTCAGCTGAATGACCTGATCATTGTTTAGGTATAGAGCAATCGATTTGCCTACTGACAGGGTGTCCTCTCCTTTTTGATGGGCGGCATCCACAAGAATGAAATACTCACCCACACGAACACGATAACGAACAAGACTGCCTATGAATTCCATATGATCTACTTTTCCAATAAGTTTGGTAGCACCGTTTACAGGTTCTGCTTCCTCTGGTCGAATTCTTAAATTTTGTGGTCTGAAAACAATGTTGGATGATCCTTGTGTTCCCTTGGACAGGGGGACAATAATTTTATTGTCGGAAGAACGAAAAAACAACTTGTTATTCTCCTCCATAACAATACCCGGCACAACATTGGTGACACCTAAAAAATTTGCTACAAATAAATTACTGGGATTGTCATAAAGGTTGGCAGGCGTGTCAACCTGCTGGACAATACCATCATTGAGGACGGCAATACGATCAGAAGTGGTGTTTGCTTCTTCCTGATCATGGGTAACAAAAATGGTGGTTACGGACAATGTCCTTTGCAGTTCGCGTAATTCAAGTCGCATCTGAACCCGCAGTTTGGCATCCAGATTTGAAAGAGGTTCGTCCAGTAAGAGAACTTTGGGTTCAATTACAATGGTCCGTGCCAGGGCTACCCGTTGCTGCTGTCCCCCTGACAGCTGAGAAGGACGTCTGTCTGCCAGGTCACCCAGACTGACAAGCTCCAAGGCCTTGTCCACCCGTTTGTTAATCTCCTTGCGGGGCATACGCCTTTCTTCAAGGCCAAATGCGACGTTCTTACGAACAGTCATATGAGGCCAGAGAGCATAACTTTGAAAAACCATGCCCAGATCGCGTTTCCAGGGTGGAAGGTGCGATATATCCTGATCTCCGATTAATACACGCCCGGCCTGTGCTGATTCAAAACCGGCTATTACCCTGAGCAGTGTAGTCTTTCCACAGCCGGATGGTCCCAGAAAAGCAAAAAATTCACCGGGTTTGATTTGAAGGTCAATCCCCTTTAATACATGTGTATTTCCAAAGGACAGGTCAATTCCCTCAAGTTTTACCCCTCCGGAGGAATCGGTATTGATATTTGTTTTTAAGTGATTCATATTTTTTATTCCTGTGCTGTTATTTTTGATTATTCTGTCCCATACCATATTTTTTTTGTCGGCGATCAATAAAAAGGTGAGAAAGTAATGTACAAAGCCCGACAATAACGACCGCTCCAATGCCTAATGCTGCTCCAGGTCCTCGCCCGGCCGCACTTTGCATGTATACATAGATGCCATAGGCTAAGGGCCCATCTGAATTTTGTGAAACCAGAAGCAATGTCATTCCCAGCTCTACCGCTGCGGTGGCAAAACTGGTTACAAAACCTGCCAGTATGCCGCCGGCCATAAGCGGGATCACAATTTTCCGTACCGTTTTAAACTTACCTGCACCTAAATTCTCTGCTGATTCCTCTAATGAGACACTTACCTGTTGCAATGCTGCAGTACACGAACGTAATGCATAGGGCAGACGGCGAATTGCCAGGGCAATAACAATGGCTATCCACCAGGTTGCAAAGGATTGATTTTCCATCCAGGGCACTTGAATGCTGTGAAATGTTCGCAAATAACCTATACCTATGACCAGTCCTGGAATTGCCACAGCAGACATGGCAATGTAATCCAGCCATTTTCGACCTATAAGCCTGGTCCGCAATACAATATAGGCAATAGCAGTTCCCAGTATCACATCGATTGTGCCTGCAAGAAAGGAATATAAGACAGTATTGGTCATGTATTCAGGGGTTTCAGAAAAAACGGCGGAAAAATGGCCAAATGTGAACGCATCGGGCAAAACACTGAAGGACCAGATTGTTCCAAATGAAAGCAAGGATAATCCAAAGTGAGGAGCCAGTACCAGGGCCATTATTAACAGAATAATAGTCCATGAAAAAAATTTTTCCACAGGCCGCATTCTTCTTTTCATAAGCCCGCCGCCGCCTTTTTGTACTGTGGCGTAATCCTTTCCTTTCAGGGTCCGCATTGCAAGCCACATGGAGGATAGAGCTATGACCACCAGAATAACCGAGATCACATAACCCATGGGATCATTAATTCCAATGGACGCGATCCTGAGATATGCCTGGGGTGCCAGCATATTGTTTACATTGAGTAAAAGGGGTGTCCCTAAATCGTCGAAAACTTTTAAAAAAACCAGGGAGGCTCCGGCTACATATCCCGGCATGGCCAGAGGCAATACAATACGACGAAATAACCTCATACCGGAGCATCCCAGGTTTTGGGCTGATTCTTCCATGGATCTGTCAATATTTTGAAGCGCCATTGAAAGATTGATAAGAATAAATGGGAAATAATGAAGACTTTCAACAAATATTACACCATTAAGACCTTCCATAAAGGGAATAGTGAAACCGAACCAAGTGTCTAAAAGCAGGTTAACACTCCCGTTACGGCCGAACAACATTAACATGGCCACAGCTCCCACAAAAGGTGGCATGATAAGTGGAATAATACCCAGGCTCTGGATAATGACCGCACCCTTAAACTCAAACCTGGATGTAAAATAGGCCAATGGCATGGCAAAGAGAGAAGCAAGGAGAACCGACATAAAACCGACATATAATGAATTCCAAAAGGATTCACGAAATAGTGCCGTGTTGAAAAAATCTTTAAAGTTTACCAGGGTAAATTCACCCGTACCGGCATCCATGAAAGCCACGAAAATTACCTGAACTACAGGTATAACTAGAAAAGCCAGCAAAAA
>NZ_JAIOSW010000358.1 GCF_021107415.1 Desulfobacula sp. | reverse complement strand
TTTTTCAGGCAATTCCATTAGCTTAAAGGAGGGGCTGGCTATCTTAAAGTATATAATTAAAAGAACACTATGGACCATACCGACTCTGATCGGTGTATTGATTGTTCTATTCAGCCTGACATATTTTCTTCCCGGAGACCCTGCTTCTGTTATGCTTGGCCCGAGGGCAACACCAGCACTTATTGCAGAACTGAATGAAAGACTTCAGCTTGACAAACCTGTTTATACCCGCCTGGCTTATTATATCATTGGAGTGGCCAAAGGGGACTTAGGCTCCTCTGTCTGGTCCGGTCACACCGTAGTATCACTCATTTCTAAAAATTTACCCCATACCGTGCTCCTGGCCTTATCAAGCCTGGGTTTTGCTGCACTTGTCGGTATTTTTCTGGGGACTTACGCCTCTATTCATCGAAAAAAAGCAACGGGCGAGGCAGTGACAACCATCTCTTTACTAAGCGTAGCCATGCCGGATTTTGTTGCAGCCCTTTTACTGATGTTACTATTTTGCATACAGATTCCCATCCTACCCTCCCTGGGGGCAGGTGAAGACGGAAATTACGTCGATATCGCCCTTCACTTAATTTTACCGTCCATGGCCCTGGCCATCGGGTGGATAGGGTATATTTCCCGCCTGACAAAAGAATCCATGCTTGAAGTTCTCGACATGGATTACATCCGTACGGCCCGTGCCTTTGCAGCGCCAATTAATACTGTTTTTTATCGTTATGCTCTTAAAAATGCTGTAATCCCAACCATCACGGTTATTGGTCTTGGGTTTGGAAAGCTTTTAGGCGGCGCTGTCTTTATGGAAATCATTTTTAACCGGCCCGGGCTAGGAAAATTAATTGTTGATGCGGTTTACGCAAGAGATCTGCCTGTGGTGCAGGGTGGTATATTGATTACCACTATCATGTTTATTTTTGCAAATTTGCTGGCAGATATTTCTTATGCATTTGTTGATCCCAGAATCAAGTATGATTAAAAAGGAGTTGAAATGGGTAGCCATTTATCAGTAGAAACACAAAATCACTCTGTTGATTCGGAACAAATCATAATTGCCAAACACCGTTTAATCAACAGAATTAAGGGTTTGATCAAAGGGATAGCCCGTACCAGAGGCGGCCTTTTCGGGATGATTTTTATTATCGGAATGATTTTAACAGCTGTTTTTGCCCCTTTTATCTCGCCATTTGATCCCAATGAACAGGATATTATTAATCGGTTTTCAGGTCCCACCCTGGATCATTTTATGGGTACAGATTATCTTGGCCGCGATATTTTATCCCGTATTATTTATGGATGCAGAATCGCTACCATGGTCTCTTTCGGTTCTGTCACGCTGTCCGCTTTTGTCGGTGTAATTATGGGCGTGCTGGCCGGATACAGGGAAGGCAGCAAATTCGACTATTTTATCATTCTTATTTTTGATGTGGTAATCTCTTTTCCCCAGGTTATTCTGGCTCTTGCTATTATAGCTGTTTTAGGCCCATCACTCTTTAATCTCATTGTAGCCCTGGCTTTGACCTCTTTTCCATTTTACGGTCGAATTGCAAGAGCGCAGACCTTATCTGTTAAGGAATCCGACTTTGTTAAGGCATCCGAAGCACTGGGCCTTAGTAAAGCAAGAGTTATTTTCAAGCATATCATTCCCAATATCCTGACTCCCATTATTGTCTGTCTTGGCATGGATATGGCCACAATGATAATTTATGAAGCAGGACTCTCATTCTTAGGGCTTGGGGTAAAACCGCCCACAGCCTCCTGGGGAATCATGCTTCAAAACGGATACAAGTATATCATGACATCACCATGGATGATATTCTGGCCGGCTTTTGCCATTGCTGCCACCATGATTGCTTTTGCACTTTTCAGTGACGGATTTAGAAAAACCCTGGATCCAAAGGAGAGAGAGAAATGACAAATGAGCCGTTATTGGAAGTAAATTCATTGACCCTTGACTACCATCTGGCAGGCCGGAAAATGCGGGCGCTGGACCGGGTCAGTTTTAGCCTTAAAAAAGGCCAGGTTATTGGAGTAGCCGGAGAAAGTGGATGTGGAAAATCTACAATGGGTTTGTCCGTTATTGGTCTTTTACCTCAAATTGCAAAGATACCCAGGGGGGAAATCTTGTTTGAAGGAGAGGATCTGTTAAGAAAATCCCAACGTGAAATGGATGAGGATATCCGGGGTCAAAAGATATCCATGATTTTTCAAAATCCCCAAAACGCCTTGAATCCAGTTTTTAAAATTGGAACACAGATGACAGACTTTCTACGGTTTCAACAGATGAATCAGAAAATCAAAAAGAGAAGCAGTAAAAAACAGTTATATGAGATGGCGATCAGACAATTGGAGGATACCGGTATATCCGATCCCCGTGAAAGGATACACAATTATCCTTTTGAATTTTCCGGGGGGATGAAACAGCGGGTTATGATTTCCATGGCTTTGTCTTCCCAGACATCATTATTGATTGCAGATGAGCCGACCACAGCACTGGATATGACAATTGAAGCTCAGATTCTGGATTTGCTGGTAAAATTGAAGGCTAAATACAATACATCTATTCTTTATATCAGCCACAATCTTGGTGTGTTGTCTCAAATTTCAGACCAGATCATGATAATGTATGCGGGACGGATTTTTGAAATGGGACCCACTTCAATTGTGCTGGGTTCTCCCAGACATCCATATTCTTCAGCCCTTTTAGAGTCTCTTCCCGGACGTCATACAAAGGGCAAAAGGCTATTATCAATACCGGGCTATGTTCCTTCACTGGATCAATTACCGTCAGGATGTTCTTTTCACCCGAGATGCCCGTTTGCTGAGGATGAATGCAGCAGCATTACACCTGAGTTGCAGATGGTTTCATCGGATCACTGGTCAGCCTGCCTGTTGGATCAGCGCAGGGGGAGGCAGAAATGGAAATGGATCTGATACAGATTAATGATTTAAAAATGCATTTTTATCTTGGCAAAGGGTTGCTGTCTAAGTTATTTGGCAAAGGTTTAAGGGTTGTTCATGCCGTCGACGGAGTGAACCTGAAAATTAAGAAAGGTCATACTTTCGGGCTTGTAGGAGAGAGCGGGTGCGGAAAATCCACCCTTGGTCAAACTATTTTTCGTCTTTTAAACCCTCAGTCAGGAGAAATATTATTCGAGGGTGAAGATATCTTTAAAATGGACTCTATACAAAGGCACAATTTTCACCAGAAAGCCCAGCTCATTTTTCAAGATCAGTTTGGCTGTCTTAACCCGAGAATGACTGTTAAACAGATTATTGCAGAACCATTGATTGCTTATAATGCTGTTAATAGCAGTACAGATATAGATGAAAAAGTAGGTAAACTTCTGGAAGCAGTAAATCTGCCATCTGAAGCTGCTTACAAATTCCCTAATGAATTTTCCGGCGGGCAGGCCCGGCGGATAGGTCTTGCACGTGCAATAGCTTTAGATCCTTCTTTTATTGTAGCAGATGAACCCACTTCAGGGCTGGACATTTCCACGGCTGCAACCATTCTTAATTTGATGCAGGACCTTCAGGAAAGTCTTGGATTGACCTATCTGTGGATATCTCACAATTTAAACCAGGTTAAATATATGTCCGATGATATTGCCATTATGTATCTGGGAAAAATTGTTGAAATGGGAAAGACCGAGCATGTTTTTAATAATCTGGCACATCCTTACAGTCAGGCATTAATTTCTGCAATGCCAAGAGTAGGAAAGACAAATAAGAACAAAATAATACTTGAAGGAGAAATTCCAAGCCCGATTAGTCCACCTTCGGGATGTCGCTTTAGAACCCGCTGCAGATATGCAAAATCAATTTGCTCAAGACAAGAACCGGAGCTTTTAGACATAGGTTCCGGGCATTATGCAGCCTGTCTTCGCCTTGACAGCATTCCATCCGGGATCAATTAAAAAAGAACTTAACTAAATTAACCAGGTTTCCAGCTTAGCCGGAGACCCGGTTACCTGGCAGAGTAATGATACGCAGAACTTATTAGTAACGGAGAATGAGATGAAATTAGAACGTCTGTGGGAGTCATCACCCATGAATAAAAGCTATGATGCAGTGATTATCGGCGGGGGCATTCATGGCCTGGCAACTGCCTATTTTCTGGCAAAAAATCACAATATTACAAATGTTGCCGTGATAGAACGCAAACATGTAGGATACGGTGGATCATGTCGTAATACCGCTATTGTCAGAGCAAATCAACATACCCAGAAAAATATCAATTTTTATAAAGAAGGCCTTGAGATGTGGCCTGAGTTAATGAATGAACTGGATTTTAACATGATGTTCCATAATTGCGGTATCATGGATCTGCTTCATTCTGAAGATGATATTTCAGTCGCACGAAATTCGGTGAGTACTGCACAATTTTGCGGGGTGCAAAGTGAAATATTAGACCAGCAGCAGACCAAGGAACTGGTCCCGGAACTCAATCTTTCCGAAGATATTACTCACCCGATAATAGGGAGCATGTACCATGCACCCGGTGGGATACTGCGGCATGACGGTGTAACCTGGGGACTTGCAAAGGGAGCGGCTTCGTACGGCGTTCATATCCACCAGCAAACTGAAGTTTTAGATATCCAGGTTGAAAAAAATAAGATTATCGGCGTAAAAACCAACCAGGGTAATATAAAAACCCCAAAAGTACTGATCTGTGCCGGTGGATATGGTAACCTGATGGCCCATAAGCTTGGAATCGCCCTTCCCATTCACAGTCTTACCATCCAGGCCTGTGTAACACAGCCGTTAAAGCCTTTTTTGAATACCATAGTGGCTTCAGGGGCATACTGGGTTTATGCAAACCAGACATTAAAGGGCGAGATCGCAGCCGGGGCTCACATGGACCCCTGGCCTAATTATACAACAAATACAACACCTCAATATTTACAACATCTCACCCAAGGCCTTGTGGAGATCATGCCCTGTTTTAAAGGAATTAAATATATGCGGCACTGGTCTGGCCTTGCTGATATGACACCGGATTCTGCACCCATTATCGATGGTAATTATCCTGTTAATGGTCTTTATATGAATGTCGGGTGGGGATACTTTGGGTTTAAAGCCGGGCCTGTAGCAGGCAAATATATTGCCCAGTACATGGCCAATGGGTCAAAACCATCTGTTCTGGAAAATTTTAGTTTAAAGCGATTTGAAAACTTTTTGTCTAATGGAGAGAATCCATATGCATATGCTTACGGGCCGAACAATTAAGGAGAATCAAAAATGTCTTATACAATAACCTGCCCTGTATGCGGAAAAAGGGATTTAGGAGAATTCAGGTTTGGAAATGAGGAGAAAGACCAGATTTCAGATCAGGACAAACTCACTCAAATTGAATATGTCAAAGAAGCCATTATGCATACAACACAGGCAGGGCCCCAGAAAGAATGGTGGTGTCATGCCTATGGGTGTGGTTCCTGGTTTACTACTTATAGAAATACACTGACAGGAAGAGAAGTTGATGAAAAGGGGGTGGCAATATGATGCGCCTTATACAATCTGCAACACAAAAAATAAACAGGGCAAAGCCAATTTCTTTTTCCTGGGAAGGTCAGTCTTTTACAGGGTTTGAAGGGGACAGCGTGGCAAGCGCTCTCTTTGCCAATGGGGTAAAAATTTTCAGCCGCAGCCTTAAATATCATCGTCCCAGGGGATTGTACAGCATGGATGGTGAAAGTGCCAATACCCTGGTTAATATAAACGGCGAGTGCAATGCCCGGTCGGAAACAACACCCTTAAGTGAGGGTGCTAGGGTCACGGCCCAAAATTACTGGGGGTCTGTTGAGAATGACAGATTTGCATTTCTAAATTATTTTGATGGATTCATGCCTGCGGGATTTTACTACAGACGGCTTCATAAACCTGCTTTTCTCTGGTCCATAGCCAGCAAATTTATTCGGAAAATGGCTGGGACAGGTGTTCTTGATACAAAGCAAACCTGGAACAAAAATAATTCCAGTGAACTCTATCCCCAGGCTGATGTTTGTGTCATCGGCGGTGGCCC
>NZ_JAIOSW010000032.1 GCF_021107415.1 Desulfobacula sp. | reverse complement strand
GAAAAGATTGGATACCCGGTTGTCATGAAGATTGTCTCTCCTGATATCCTGCATAAAACAGATGCAGGCGGCGTTGTTGTCGGGCTTGAAGATAGTAAAGGCGTAGAAGAAGCGTTTGAAACAATCATGGAAAAAGCCAAAGCCTATAATCCCGATGCACAAATAGAGGGTGTTCTGATTCAGAAACTGGCTCCAAAAGGAAAGGAAGTTATTTTGGGGTTATCAAAAGATCCGGTCTTTGGACATGCCGTCATGTTTGGATTGGGAGGCATATTTGTTGAGGTCTATAAAGATGTTGTTTTCAGGTTATCCCCCATGGGCAGAAACGTTGCCAGAAGAATGATTAAAAGTATCAAAGGGTATCCGATCTTTAAAGGTATGCGGGGAGAGAAACCATCGGATATTGAAACTGTAGAAAAACATATTGTTTCGTTAAAAGCCATGGCAGATAATCATCCCATGATAAAAGAACTGGATATCAATCCCTTGTTTGTACACGAGGAAGGGGAAGGTACAACGGTTGCAGATATTATTATTCAACTGGAAAAGCAGGAGAGCTGATTATTTTTTTATATCCGGTTATTAATAAGGTACCTGAAACGATTAAAGTGTTGAAAGGCAGAGAAAAAGTTGTTGCCTTAAGTCAGTTTGCCAGGGAAAGTGCAAAGGCTTCCTCCTTAAAATCAAAGCTATATCTGGACATATTTGAAAAGGATGCCTTGGGAGTTCCTCTATCTTCAAATGGTATCTGCTGGTCTGTCAGTCATAAACTCGATTTTGTGGCAGGGGTTGTCTCAACAGAAAAGATCGGTGTTGACCTGGAGCGGATTAAGGATTTTTCTCATGCTTTGTTTGACAGAATTATTGATCCGGAAGAGGAATTATATTTTGGAAACCAGGATAAACATACTGTTTTTTTCAGGGCATTTACAGCAAAAGAAGCTGTATTAAAAAAAACAGCAGTTGGGATACGGGGTCTGTCTAAAGCAAAGATAAAAACTGTTATTGATGATAAAAATTTAGTTGTTCACTATTTAGATAAAAAATATTTAGTTGAAAGTTTTTATTTTGACGGGTACCTTGCATCAGTGACAAAAGATCACTTTGATATTCAATGGACGATAGGATAATTTATTCAAGGAGAAAGAAAATGGATAAAGGAAACGGTTTTACAATGAAAGATGCCCCAACAGGCACCAAAGGCCCGTTAAAAATTGATTTTTCAAGCTTTATTTTATCATTATATTCATCAGGACTTGTCCAGCTTGGCAAGGTTGAAGATCCTTCAACCGGAAAAAAATCCATTAATCTTGAACTGGCAAAGCACACCATTGATATGATTGCCATGCTGGAAGAAAAGACCAAAGGGAATTTGACCGAGGACGAAACTAAGCTTCTTGGGGCATTGCTCACTGAAATCAGGATGGCATATGTTGAGGCAAAAGCTTGATAAAAAGAGGTGCATCCTTTGCAAAGATAAACCTGTTTTTGTATGTCACCTCCAAACGAGAGGATGGGTATCATAACCTTTATTCTCTGATGACACAGATTGATCTGTGGGATGATATTTATATTGATTTTTCACAAAAAGAATTGTCGATTGCCTGTGATCATCCTGATGTGCCGAGCGATGAATCAAATCTCGCTTATAGAGCAGCGGTATTGTTTTATCATTTATTTAAAAAAAAAAGTTGTGAAAAAAAAGGTCTTTCCATTGAAATCAAAAAAAGAATTCCCCCGGGAGGGGGACTGGGTGGTGGGAGCAGTAACGCAGCAACTATTCTAACCATTTTAAACAATTATTATAAAAGACCTTTTTCAAAAGCAGAACTGATGAAAATAGGATTGAGTCTGGGTGCAGATGTCCCCTTTTTTATTTTTGGAAGTCCGGCAATTGCAAAAGGTGTTGGAGAAAGGCTTGAAAAAGTACCAAATTTAAGACCATATCATCTTGTTTTGTGTGACCCCGGTATTGCTGCGTCAACAGCAAATGTATATAAAAATATTGATTTTAGATTGACATTAAACCAAAAATATAATATGAACACTGGTTTGAATATACCGTTACGGGGACAGGAATTTGATGTAAGGGATCAGATGCACAATGACCTTGAAGAATCGGCATGCAGGCTCTATCCTGAGATCAAAGAAACAAAAGAAGAGATGGAATTATTGTTGCAGCGCAGAGTAGTTATGACGGGAAGCGGTTCATCTCTTTTTGCTCTTTTCTCAGCCCGTGAAAACGCAAACAAGGGCTATGAAAGGCTTTTGAGAAAGTGGGCCAGGAGCAAAAGAAAAATATTTCTTTCCTCGTTTAAGTAGAATTTGTAATAGTTTAATGTATTGGGGCGTCGTCAAGTGGTAAGACACAGGGTTTTGATCCCTGCATTCAGAGGTTCGAGTCCTCTCGCCCCAGCCATATTTTAATAACCTGATTTTATACCTGATTTTATGCCTGATTTTATAAATTGGGGGGGGAAAAGAGATTTGATATGAATGGCTTGTCAATTTTTGCGGGTAATTCGAATCCTGTTCTTGCAGACAAGATTTCAGAATATCTTGCAAAACCGTTAGGGAAATTGAAAGTTAACCGTTTCAGTGATGGAGAAATTCAGGTTGAAATCCAGGAGAATGTAAGGAAACAGGAAATCTTTGTGATCCAGTCCACCTGTAATCCTGTGAATGAAAATCTTGTTGAGTTGTTACTTTTAATTGATGCTTTTAAACGGTCTTCTGCCAGTAGAATTACTTCGGTTATTCCTTATTTCGGATATTCACGGCAGGATAAAAAAGTATCTCCCAGGGTTCCCATCAGTGCCAAATTAATGGCAGACCTTCTTGAGAATACAGGAGTTCACAGGGTGATAACAATGGATCTGCATGCCGGACAGATCCAGGGGTTTTTTAATTGTCCGGTGGATAACCTTTATGCTGCTCCGATCATAATTGATGATGTTAAAACCCGCCATCCCGAACACCTGGTTGTTGTCTCACCTGATGCCGGTGGTGTTGAAAGGGCAAGGGCATATGCCAAACGACTCAATGCCAGCCTTGCCATTATTGATAAAAGAAGAAGTGCGCCCAATAAGGCAAAAGCCATGGCCATTATCGGGGATGTTAAGGATCAAACAGCGATTATTCTTGATGACATGGTTGATACGGCAGGGACATTGACAGAGGCTGCAAGTGTTATCATGGACAAGGGCGCAAATGCGGTTCATGCGTATTGCACGCATCCCGTGCTTTCAGGACCGGCTATTGATCGAATAAACAAATCATCTTTAAGTTCTCTTGTTGTAACAGATACTATCCCTCTGTCCAAAGAAGCAGAACACTGCGACAAAATTGAGACGCTGTCCATTGCCAAACTGGTTGGTGAAGCGATTATGCGTAGTTACAGGGGTGATTCTGTAAATTCTCTATTTGTATAAAATAATTGATATATTAGTTTTTAAGCATGCATGCATGCAGTTACGGAGGAAAGAACGTTGGAATTAATTGAGTTAAACGCAAAATCAAGAGAAACTAAGGGTAAAGGTGCTGCCAGAGTATTAAGAAGAAATAATGCCATACCTGCTATTGTCTACGGGGCAAAAACAGAGCCTGCAATGCTCTCTCTTGAAACCGTCGAATTTATAAAAATCATCAGGGAACATGGCTCAACCGGGCTCTTTTTCAAGCTCAAGGTTGAAGGGGCTTCCGGAAAAGAGAAAATTGTTATGCTTAAGGATATGCAGATGGATACATTTGGATTGAATTATCTGCATATTGATTTGCATGAGATTGATATGGATACAATAGTTACTGTAAGTGTTCCGGTTGAAACCATTGGTGAAAGTGTCGGCGTCAAAGAGGGCGGTCTTCTCCAGATTATCAGACGTGAACTTGATGTGGTCTGTAAACCGGCTGACACACCCTCCAGTATCCAGATTGATATTAATGATCTTGACGTTGGTGATTCAGTTCATATTGAAGACATTGACCTGGGTGAGAATGTTGAAATTCCCCATGACGTTAATTTTACAGTGATTACAATTGGCGCACCGACTATAGAAGAAGAAGAAATTGATGAAGATGAAGAACTTCTGGAAGAGGGAGAAGTTGAGGCTGCCCCTGCTGATGAAGAGACTGCGGAAGAGTAATTCCATTGTAGATGTCGGATTCGAAATTTAAAATTATTGCGGGTCTGGGCAATCCAGGTAAAAATTATGCCCGGACCCGTCATAATATCGGCTTTTTAGTCGTTGAAGCCCTGGCTTCAAAATCCCGCCTTACGATTGATAAAACCCGGTTTGATTCTGAGTATGTGAAAGCAAGGATTAAAGGCAATGATGTTTTTCTTGTGAAGCCTTTAACCTATATGAATAAAAGTGGCTTCCCCATCCATAAATTTGCTTCATATTATAAAGTCGGTATGGAAGATATCATTATTGTCCATGATGATATGGACTTATCCTTTGGAAAAATCAAAATCGTTAAAAGCCGTGGCCATGGCGGACATAACGGTGTCCGCTCCATCATTGATGCTTTCGGTAAAAAGGATTGTATCCGAATCCGAGTAGGGGTCGGCCATCCCGGATCAGGAAGAGATGTGACAGGGCATGTTCTTGGCAGTTTTTCCCCTGATGAAATAAAAATACTGGACCATTGTATCGATACTGCGTCAGATGCCTGCCTTTATATCCTTGAAAATGGTGTGACGTCTGCCATGAATTTATTTAATACCAGACAATAGGCCACTAAGCATCCATTGTAATATAAAATACACTTGTGCTGACAAAAAATGGTGTCAAAAAGCTCAATGATTCCCGGAAGATGTTATTGAATTTTAATCGCTCATTAAATTATTTCATTGACAATATTGTTTAAATATGGTCTTCTGCCTGATGATGGGCTAATTGTTTCTATAAAAAAAAGGTGGCAATCTATGGTTGGAAAATCCAAAAAAACCAAGGCAAAAGAAGTAACATCAACTAAAAAAGAATTTTCCAAAGGTGATCTGGCTGTTTATCCTGCGCATGGTGTTGGCTACATTGAGTCAATTGAGAGCAAGGAGATAAACGGTGATACCTTAAATTTTTACATGATGAAGATCGTGGAAAATGGTATGGTGATTATGATTCCGACTTCAAACGTGGAATCAGTGGGCTTAAGGGAGGTCATCCCTGAAACAGAGGTTCCTGAAGTCTACAAGGTTATGCAGGCAAAGGCACAAGGTGCTGATAACCAGACATGGAACCGAAGATACAGGGAATATATGGATAAAATTAAAACCGGTTCCATTTATGATGTTGCTGAAGTTTTCAGAGACCTTTTCCAGTTAAAGCTTGAAAAAGATCTTTCCTTTGGTGAGCGCAAGCTTCTTGATACAGCTCAGAATTTATTGGTTCAGGAGCTGTCTACAGCCAAGGATATAGATGAAAAAGCCATGATGCAGGAGATTGAGAGCCTTTTTAACTAACACTCTTTAGTAGCAAACAAATTTGAAAACCGGCGGGCAAAACAGTTCGCCGGTTTTTTTATCATGAAAGTAAATATTAACATATCTGAAGATCTAATAGACACCCGTCTTGATATACTGATTTCCAATCTTACCAAGGCCTGTTCCAGAAGCAGGGCAGCACTTCTGATAAATAACAGTGATATTTTCGTTAATAATAAAAAAAAGAAACCAGGGTTCAGGGTAAAACCAGGTGATATTATTACCGGGATTATTCCTGATACTATTATTGATACTATTGTTTTGTCTGAAAAGATTCATCTGGATATTGAATTTGAAGATGAGTATATTATTGTTATCAATAAAAAGGCGGGTATGGTGGTTCATCCCGCACCGGGAAATCTGACCGGAACTCTTGTAAACGCATTATTGTGCCATGACCCCGAAATAAGAAGTGTTGGAGAAGATAAATTCAGATCCGGGATTGTCCACAGACTGGATAAAGATACCAGCGGTTTAATGGTAGTTGCTAAAACCCGCAAGGCTTTACATTTTCTGCAAAAAGAATTCAAACAGCGGCGGGTGGAGAAACGGTATCTTGCCCTGGTTTCCGGAAATTTTTCTGATGATGAGGGAGAAATCAATCTTCCCATTGGCCGACATCCGGTGAAAAGAAAAATAATGGCCATAAATCATGAAGATGGGAAATCAGCCAGAACATGCTGGAAAGTCAAAAAGCATTTTAAAACAGCCTGCCTGGTTGAGGCGCTGTTAAAAACAGGAAGGACCCATCAAATCAGAGTGCATTTTTACGCCATTGATCATCCGTTAATCGGAGACCGGATATATCAGCACAGAAGATATCGAAAGAAAAAAGGCATTACTTCCCGGCAAATGCTTCACTCCTGGCAGCTTGCTTTCAGGCATCCTTATTCAGGCAGGAAAGTGTTTTTTAAAGCCAAACTGCCTGAAGATTTTTTGCAAACACAGGCTTTACTGGAATCGCTTCCATGAAGAAAAGGTAAAATATGTCAAAAAACTATGATCCTAAAATGCACTCGGCTGAACATCTTCTGAACCAGTCAATGGTGAGCAAATTTGGATGTAACAGATGCTTCAGTGCTCACATCAATAAAAAGAAATCCAAATGTGATTATTATTTTGATCGTCCTTTGACTGAGCTTGAGACAAATCAATTACAGGAAACGGTAAATCAACAGATAGAAAAAGATCTTCCGATTATCATTGAAATCGTGTCCAGAGAGGACGCTCAAAAGCAATTTAACCTTGAAAGAGTGCCGGAAAAAGAAGGCTTAAATGAATTGAGAATTGTCCGTATCGGTGATTACGATGCCTGCCCGTGTATTGGCCCTCATGTGAGTTCAACCAGGGCACGACAACAGGGTTTGAGGACGGTGTCCTGCGGATCAGGTTTAAGCTTTTGTAAATTTGATACAGATTTTATTTGTGTTTATTCAAGTTCTTCAACAAAATCATCAACCATATCCTCTGTGTCACAGAGTAACAGGTCAATTTGTTTGATATTTTTAGTATGCAGCAATTGTTTTTTTGAACTCCTCAATGCATATAAAAATTTATTACGCATATCCTGGCCAGGGTTGTAACTATCAAATAAGTTAACCAGTTTTTCAATCATTGCCTCTATTTTTGATATTGCCTTCATCCGATGGGCTTTGGTTCGTTTTTGTACAATTTGATCATTATGCTTTTGAACCGTTTTCAATAATCGGTCTGCTTCAGTGATCAAATTGTAAGGAGAAGGTGATGCTAAAAGTTGGGTTAATCTGTTAAAATCTGCAAATATTTCTGAATTTTTCTTTATTTCAGTTAAGTTAACACGAAATTTTTCAATCGATTTAATCAACACCTCCCAAAATTTAACCTGCCGGGGATAAAAGGTCGAAAAGATTTTTATATTATCAGCCATTTTAGCGATTTTTTCTTTATTATTATAACAAGTATAAATTATGGAATAAGAGTCTTGCCTGGCCAACATTATTTTTAATGATTGCAAATGTTCATTGATTTTTTTGTTGCCCGGATAAAATGGTTTTTGAGCAATGGGTTTGAATGAATTAAGGCTTGTTTCCCAGTTTTTTAAATCCGATAGTAAAGAACAGGCAAAATCATATTGATCATTAAAATTATTATTATTTTTCCCCTTGAATAATTTTTGATAAAAATATGTCACATCCTGAAATATTGAATCCTTCACAACTTTATTTGTAAGTATTTCCACACATTTTTCTGGAGATTTAAGTAAAATTTGTTTGGCTTCAAAAGGTACAATATTTTTACCATCACTTCTAAAATGGATTTTTAATTCATGCGCAGACCAGAAAATATATTGGAGTGCATCAATCTCTGTTAAATCGTGCTGCTCCTTTAAATGGGGAATAAATTTATCCAATATTACCTGTCCATGGGTTTCAAATTGTTCGACGATACAAGAGACTACCAAATCTTGTTCTTGTCGGGCATTATTATCAAACCCAAATGTCAATTGCCTGGGGCCCAGTATTATTTCTTTTATATTTTGTATTTTCATGATTTGATAAAAGTTGTGAGTTGTAACTTTCACAACTCACAACTCAAAATTAAAAATTTTAGATAGCAGGTTCAATCTTTATAGCACAGACTTTAAACTCGGGTATTTTGGCTATTGGGTCCAGCTTTGCATTTGTCAGTTCATTGACTGCGGCCTTGGTGATATGGAAGGGGGTAAAAATGGTTCCTTCTACAGCTTTTGAGGATACTTTGAGTTTTGCACTGATTTTACGCCTGCGCGAAGACACATCCACCATAGATCCTGTATCAAGTCCGAGTATTTGAGCATCATTGGAAGATATCTCCACAAAACATTCAGGTG
>NZ_JAIOSW010000101.1 GCF_021107415.1 Desulfobacula sp. | reverse complement strand
TTGGGTTCTTCTGTAAATTGATTGTTTGTGTACCGCATTAAAATCTTACCGCCGGTGGGACCGGTGGCATTGCTTAACCGCTCAAACTCCAGGGCAGAAAACACATTGGCAAACCTGCCGTAACCGTATTGTTTCAAGGGTGTCGGCTCAAGAGCATCATAACCCGTCGCAAGAATAATACTGCCTGAGTCTATCTGTATGTTCTCTTCTTTCATAAAATGATCAATGGCCTTTGCCTCACATACATTGATACATTCCATGCATTCACAGCAGGTCGCACAATTCAGACACCTTCCGGCTTCCTTTACGGCCTGCTCTTCTGTAAGAGTTGCCTCTACTTCTTCAAAAGACTGAACTCTTTTTTCAGGAGCTGAACATAAAACGCAGGCCCTTTCTTCGACCAATGTGCTTAAGGGAATGTCTGCATAATCTTCTTTATTCACCCCCTGATTTATCGCATTATTATGGCCCGTCTCAGTGTCATCCTGATCCATTTCAATTTTATTAATATAATTATCAATACCAATGGCTGCCTTTCCCCCCTGGGCAATGGCTTCAATGACACTGGCAGGACCGGTTACCATATCCCCCCCTGCAAAAACATTTTCAAGGGATGTCTGCAGGGTGGCAGGATGGGTCTTTATCCTGTTGTATTTTGTAATCTCAAGACCGGGCATGGACTCAGCCCAGGACAAATCTGTTTTCTGCCCGATGGCCGGGATAAGGGTATCACACTCAATGATAAATTCAGACCCGGGGATATTTACCGGTCGCCGTCGTCCGGAATCGTCCATTTCTCCCAGTTCATTTTTAATGCACTCCAACCCAACTATTCTGCCGTCCCTGCTGATAATTTTAACGGGTGCCGTCAGGGTAAGAAGTTCGATATTCTCCTCAAGGGCCCCTAAAATTTCTTCCTCATAGGCCGGCATTTCATCCCTTGTCCGCCGATAAATGATGGATATTTCACAGTCTTTGATTCTTTTTGCACATCTTGCCGCATCAATGGCCACATTACCACCGCCAACGATCATCACCTTTTTACCGCAGTCTGTCTTATTGCCCAGATTTACATCCCGCAAAAAAGTTATGGCATCAATAACTCCCTTTGTTGAGTCTTCATCTTCCAGTCCAAGGGAGAGAGATTCATGGGCACCGGAACTTAAAAAGACGGCACAAAACCCATCCTTTGTCAGGCTTTCAAATGTGATATCAGATCCAAACGCGGTGTTGGTCACAAGGGATATCCCATGGGCCAGAATATAGTTAATTTCTCCATCAAGGACATCAGCAGGCAGCCGGAAGTCCGGGATCCCGGTTTTCAGCATGCCGCCGGGAACAGGCAATTTTTCAAAAACGGTGACCTGGTATCCTTTAAGGCGTAAAAAATAAGCGGCTGTCAGTCCGGCAGGTCCAGCTCCGATTACAGCAATCTTTTCTTCCCGGTCAATTATCTCCGGAATATCTTCCTTTTTAAGATTTGCCCTGTCTGCAGCAAATCGTTTCAGCTCTTTAATGGCAATGGGTTTATCAACCAGTTTTCGCCGGCACTCAGCCTCGCACGGATGGGGGCAGACCCTTCCCAAAACACCCGGAAACGGGGCCTTCTCCATGATCAACCGGGCAGACTGATTATATTTTTTTTGTTTAATCAGCTGAATATACCCCTGTACATTGATCCCGGCAGGACAGGTTAATCGACAGGGAGCTGTATCTTTTTTCTCAATATTAAAGGTAATGGGAATTGCCTGGGGAAACGCCCTGCCAATAGCCTTTCTTGATGCCATACCCAGATCCCACGGGTTGGGGATGGAAACCGGACAAACCGTTTCACATTCACCGCAGCCGGTACAAAGGTCTTCGTTAATATAACGTGATTTTTTCCTGACATCCAATGTAAAGTTGCCGATAAACCCTGAAACATTGGTGACCTCACTGAAGCTGAGCAGCTCAATATTCGGGTCTTGTCCGACTTCCACCATTTTGGGGGTGCCGATACAGGCTGCACAGTCAAGGGTTGGAAAAGTTTTGTCAAATTGAAGCATATGGCCGCCAATGGTGCTGTCTTTTTCAATCAGATATACCTTATGACCTGAACTGCCAATATCAATGGCCGCCTGCATACCGGCAATGCCGCCGCCAATGATTACCACGTCCGGATTGACATTAGATGTTTTTGTTTCAAGATGATGATGGAACTTCACTCGTTGAATGGCAGCTGTCACCAGGTGCTTTGCTTTCTGGGTGGCAAGGTCTCTATCCTTGGTAACCCAGGAGACCTGTTCTCTCACAGAAGACATCTGAAAATAGTAAGGATTGAGCCCTGCCCGCCTACAGGCTTCCATAAAGGTTTTCCCGTGAAGCCTTGGAGAGCACGAAGCCACCACTACACGGTTCAGCCCCAGTTCCCGGATGTCTTTTTCAATCATGGCCTGGCCGGGTTCCGAACACATGAATTTATAATCCCGTGATATCTCAATCCCTTCCAGGGGCGCAACATAGTCCCTGACAGCTGCAACATCCACCTTGCTTGCAATATTCAACCCGCAGTGGCAAATATAAAAACCAATCTTGCAGGGTTGAGATCTCAAACGGACAATCTTTCCGGATTCAAGTTTTTCAGACGCCAACTTTTCAGGCCCCAACTTTTCAGACATGGATACCTCCAATTTGGTTTATAATTAACCTTCACCTTCTTTAAAAATCCTTTTTCACCGGGGGAAGTTTAATAATGAATTCAGACCCCAGATCTAAAATGCTTTCCACAACAATGGTTCCTTTGTGTTTTTCAATAATTCCATAGGCTGATGACAGCCCCAGTCCCACCCCGTATCCTTCATTTTTTGTGGTAAAAAAAGGCTCAAAAATAAAATTTAAGTCCTCTTTTGAAATACCCTTTCCATTGTCTTTTATGGAAATAAAAACCAATTTTTCTTCCGAATTAAAACCTGTCCTGATCTCCAGAACTCCGCCATTTTCCATGGCATCAATGGCATTAAAAATCAAGTTAATTATACATTGTTCAAGCTGGTTAAAATCTCCATAAACATGGGGAATATCAGAATCATACCTGACTTTTAAAACAATATTGCTCAACTCAAGCTTATGGCTGCACAGCAAGAGGCTATGTTGAATCAGTTCAGTGACATCAATATTTTTTTGTTCCAGCTTTGTTTTCCTTGAAAATTTCAACAGCCCGGAAACAAGCTCGGAACATCTTTGGGTCTCAGATTCTATGATTTCCAGGTAGGAATTGAACTTATTGGCTTGATTCTGTCTCTGGTCCGGTGTCAGCGCCGATTTTAACCCCGATTTAAGATTGGAGGTTTTTCCACTGATACGGATCATGAGCCTGACATAGTTTAAGATTCCGGATAATGGGTTGTTAATTTCATGAACCATGCTTGCAGCAAGCCGTCCCAAAGATATCATCTTTTCCCGGTGAAGCAGTTTTGCCTGGTCCGTCACTTCCTGCTCCAGGATTCTAAGATCCCTTAAATCACTGATGAAAAGTACCATATAGTTTTGGACCCTGTCCCGGGAGAGAATGAACCCTGAAATCTGGACCGGAATATCCTTTTTTTCCAGTGAAAACATGGAAGTTTCATAGAGAAACAACCTGTTTTTACCGCCAAAATCACTGCCTGCCAGATCGTCTTTTAATTTTGAAAACCATTCCGGTTTAAAAAAAGCCTTTACCGTCATTTTTTTTAATACCCGAACTTTTGGATACCCCAGAAGCTTTTCCATGCTCCGGTTATAGGTCACAATAATATCGTTTTCATCGCATCCAAGAATCCCGTCCATTGAGTTTTCAATGAGACTGCTTTGAAAATTTACATTCTTTACCAACTCAGAGCTGGTTTTCAAATTTTCATTTTCAAGAAGAGTGGTGTAATCAGACAATTGTTTTTTATCAACATACCGTTGCTTGGCCCGTTTCAATGCCATATGCAGGGCAGCATCATCAATGGGTTTTGAAATAAAATCAGAGGCATCATATTGCAGGGCTTTGACAGCTTTTTCAATATCTCCAAATCCTGTGGTAACAATGACTTCAGTTTCAGGTTTAATTTTTTTTATTTTTTCAAGAACTTCAAGGCCGGTCAGACCCGGCATTCTGATATCCGTGATAATGATCTGGGGTTCTTCTCGTGTGGCAAGCATGAGGCCCGTATGCCCATCCGGCGCACAAATGACTGAATATCCGGCATCTTTCAGGGTGACTGTCATAATGTCCCGGATATCTTCATCATCATCTATCAGAAGTATCTTCCAATTTATGGGCAACCCCATAAGAACTCCTGTTGTTTATATTTACCGAATTATACCAAATTATACCAAAATTACCAAAATTACCAAAATTATAAAGAGCAAACAACATGCCAGAAGGATGTGAATCAGGCTTTCATAATAGAGCCCTTTATTTATAAAAAATCAAGCCTTATCTAAACTATGTAAAAAAAATAATGCAAAACCAAAAGAGCAAAACTGCGACTCCATAATGACGCAATATTGCAACTATACCAAAGAATTATCTTCCCTGCACCCCGGCATTAAAAAAGACGGGGAAAGGGGATTACCCTTGGCATAGGACTCAAGAACTTCGTTGACATTACCGCCGATAAAGGGAATCAACTGAATGGCACTTGCCTCAATCAGTGTTGAATAGGTTTGAGAAATAGCACCGCAGATAAGAACCTCAATACCCAGAACACTTAGCTCCTCTATAAGGCGAGCCTCTAATTCCGGGTCAAAGGATTTATAAACTATATTTTTTATTTTATCATTTTTGATATCTACGATTAAAAGTGTGTGTGCAGAATCAAAAACGGGTGAAATTCTCTCATCCCAGACCGTAACTGCAACTTTCATCCTAAATTTACCTCACAACGTTAAGACCCTATATGGAAATTTAAAAGCTTCAGCGCCTCGTACCTCCGCCAGATCCCGTCCCCTGACCCATACCGCGTCCTGCGCCCTGACCTTTTCCCATTCCCTGACCTTTTCCCATTCCCTGACCTCTTCCCATTCCCTGACCTCTTCCCATTCCCCGGCCAGCACCTCCCACGCATCTTCCCATGCCTTGTGATCCACTGTTCCCTTGACCCGTATCATCTGCCACCCCGGCCTTCTCGTCAACAGTCGGATTAACAGATGGTTTCAATTCACCTTTTTTGAACGTCTCAACAACATCCTTGATTAAACCTGCCTGTCCTGTGATAACATCAATTTTGCATTCAGAAAACACATTCATGGCATTGGGGCCGCAATTACCGGTCAAAACAGCCTTAACATCCTTTGAATGAATAAAGTTAGCCGCCTGGATACCAGCGCCGCCTCCCATGGATTTATACTCATTTTCAAATACTTCAAAGTTGTTATCATCTGTCTGAATGATTAAAAAATATGCGCACCGACCAAATCGCGGGTCGATTTGGGAATTCATGTCTTTGCCGGTTGAACTTATGCCGATTTTCATCTGTTGCCCCCTGTTATGAAATATGAAAAAATAATATTTTTTAGCTTAACAAGCTTAATAATTTAAATCCAGCAAGGAGTATGCCAATTCACAATTTTATTTTCAGGCAAATCTCATCTTTTAAATCGCCCGTCAATTTTAGGAAGCTTGATCCCGAGTTTGTTAATTTTTCGAAACAGTGTGGTTTTGTGTATGCCAAGATCTTTGGCAGTGGCATTGCGATCATAGTTATTTTTTTTCAAAAATGCTTTGATAACCCTGATTTCTGCTGTCTTCAAGGGAAACTGTGAAGAGTTATCTTCTATTTCTATCATGGATTGTCGTGCAAGCGTGGAAGGCAGATGATCCTGAGTGATATCTCCCTTGGAACACAGCACAAATGCATGTTCGATTATGTTTTCAAGCTCCCTTATATTCCCCGGGTAATCATGTGCCATCAAAATGCCAAGGGCTGTTTTATCTATTCCGCTCACAGATTTTCCGCGTATTTTATTCAGGCTGGCAATAAAATGATCCACAAGAAGGGGAAGATCCTCCATCTTTTGCCGAAGCGGCGGCAATTTTAATTGTACAACATTGATGCGGTAAAAAAGATCCTGCCTGAATGTATTTGCATCAACCATTTTAGACAAATCTTTATTTGTGGCGGCAATGATTCTTATATCTGACTTTTCCTTTTTAACAGCCCCAAGGGGTAAAAATGTCTTCTCCTCTAAAACCCGGAGAAGCTTTACCTGAAAAGAAGGGCTCGTATCCCCGATTTCATCCAAAAGAATCGTTCCTTTGTTTGCAATGGCAAATAGCCCCGGCTTATTTTTAATTGCATGAGTAAAAGCGCCTGCTTTATAACCAAACAATTCCGATTCCAGCAGCGTATCAGGAAGTGCACCACAATTAATCGCGACAAAGGGGTTGTCTTTTCTTAGGCTCAGGTCGTGAATCGCCT
>NZ_JAIOSW010000069.1 GCF_021107415.1 Desulfobacula sp. | reverse complement strand
CCTTACCGAAGACAGTTCCTCGACTTTAGAAAGATTGACCATAAAACTTCTATGCACCCGGCAGAACATTTTTTGCTTAAAACGATTTTCCAGCTCATATAAAGGAAGGTTGGTTAGATATTCCTTATCATAAAGATGTGCTGTAGTATAATTTTTAACACTTTGCAGATAAATAATCTCATCCACATCTATAAAAATGATTTTACCCTTGGTAAAAACAGGAAGTTTAATCAGATATGCCTGTGAGCTTTCCTTTTCGGCAATCATCACTTCACTGGTAAGATCGTTAATTACCATCACAACACCGGCGCGTAGATCATCAGAATCCAAAAGGGGATTGAGTCGTACAGATAGTATCATGGTAGGCCCATCTATAATTTTTACCAGGGGAAGAAGCTGGTCTTCACTGCCAAGCGTTTTTGTGATTAAGTGGTTAACTATTTTCTGATTTTTCGGCAGATGGCATTCAAGGACATTCATTCCTACAGCTCGATTTCGTACACGAGCCAGCATTTTTTCAGCAAAAGGATTCATAAATGTAATCTGATTTTCCAAATCAATGACCACAACCCCGACACCAAGAGAAAATAAGAGCTCTTTAGCCATTCCGTTTATTTTCTCATTATCATTCTGTCCCATTTAAACTCTCCAGAAGATGGCTAACTATATTCAGAATAGGTTGACCGACCTATGGGTCGGGAATTTGCTGGAAAATACCGGTTGAATCAAAGCGGAAATACCGAATTATCCGATGACTACACCTGCAATTAACACAGCTGAGCATTCAAGTGATTTAATAAGATAGCAGTTGCTTTTTGTCAAGTTAAGTATGAAAAACACTTTTTCAGCAATTCTCGGTCACATACTATTTTCAAGTTCAGCTCTCCTGTTTTTTCCATTGGAGCATACCACCCTCAAAGTTAACAGGCTTCATGATCCGATACTAATAAAAAACAGTGTTGCGCGTTTCGCACTATACTGTATAATCCATCTATGATAAAAATGAGAATAGGTTTTTCAATTTTAGCTGCCATAATTGTTGTGACTCTGTTATTCCCCTGTCCCACAAAAATATTTGCAGAAAATGAAACAAAGAACAAATCATCATTAAGACAGCTTGAGGCTGACCGGCAACAGCTTTTGATTGACGTCAGACAATTTAAACATAAGGTCCGGGAGGAACTGAAATTGTCTGCTTTGAGGGAACGAAACAGGCTTATATCAGAGTCAGGTGCCCTTGAAAGCACTTTTTCAAAGAACAAATTTAATGTCATAAAAGACCGGGCAGAGTGGGTAGCCTTAGCCTTTGGGGGTGACCCGGATATCATGGGTCGATATTTTCACCTTGCCTCCCTGATTATTGCAAAAGTGGAACCGGGTGAAACCTTGAAAGAATCCTATGGCATTGCGCATAAAAGTGACTTGGAACGAAACCAGTCAGTGGCCCAATTCCGTCAGGGGCTGTTGGAGAATGTCTCCATTGCCTATCTGCGCTATTTGCTTATGGAAGACCCGGTTCAGGGGGCAGTGGACTTTCGTGCCTATACAAATGCTTTGAGAAATCTACAGGTGGCAGAGCAGTTCAGGACTCAGGCTCAGTCTATGGAACTTGAAGCAGACCAGCAACTGGCACGTGATCTTGCATCAGGTGTGCCTCTTCTGGGGGATGCTCTTGATGTCATTGGTATTGTCACCGGAGAAGATGCGTTGACAGGAGAGAAATTATCAAACACCCAGATGGCAGTGGATACCCTGTTACTGCTGGCACCTGAAGCCCTTGAAGCCTTTTTTGTTGGAAAGCCAGCCTTTATAAAGGATCTCCAAGGTCTTTCCAAAAAAATAGATGACATGGATTTTTCTGCACTTAAGAAATTCTCAGCTGCATTGGAAAAAACCCCTGATCAGATTAAAGCCATTTCCAAAAAAATACAGGCGGCGGCAGAAGCAAGAAAACAGGCAGCCCTGTCTAAAAAGGTTGAGGCTTTGAAAGCCGCAAAAAGGCAAAAGGCCAAGCAGCTTGCAAAAAAAATGGATGAGGAGGTCATTAAAAATATTAAATCTGTCGACAACCCCGCAAAACTGCAGAAAAAAGTTGAGATTTGGCAGGCAGCAGAAAGTCAGGGGAAAAAAAGGATTCAAAAGTTTGCTGACATGGTGCCGGAAAATACGATTCCTGGTGTTTATAACCCTGAACTTTTAGATGCATACCAGGCAATCCGCAAGGATAAACGTGCCTTAAATCAGATCCAGAATACAGAGTTTCAGGAAATTCGGGAACAGATGCAAAAGCTTGAAGACAAACTTTATTCCCATGTGGATGTGGACGGCAATTTTACTCTTGGCAGGGTGGATGTGGATGCCATTGATGCAATCAAAAAAGATTTTATCCGCAAAGCTGATCCTGAAACACTTTCCAGATTGAAATCAAAACCGCCGAAAGACTTGTTACCCGATGAGATAGTCCTGTTAAAAAAAGAAGCAGCAAGGGAAAGGATGATAGCAGATGTCGTGAGGCACGGGGCAAAAAACGGAGCTGGGCAGACTTCCGAATACCTTGGAAAAGTCCTGGATTTTGACAATCTTAAAATCACGGTCTTCAATGCCACCAATAAACCACCCGAAATAGGAAAAATCGGGTTTGACCGGGATATCACATACCAGGTGGAAATTCCAATGCAGACCCCGGTTTTGAAAAACCCCACTACCGGACGAATTGAAGTAGTAAAGATCCCGGCAAAAAAAGTGGACATTCCGGCAGAACTTGTAGAGGAGTATTACCATAAAAGCTTATACAAACATTTGAACCCGGATAAACCCCTGCCCGGAAGAGACCAAATTAAGGAATTCGGTCAAAAAATGGACCATCAGGTAACGGATGCCCTTCACAAGGATGCTTACCGGATGGATTATGGCAGAGAAAAGTATGATTTGGATGAAATTTCTGATTTTTTTAAGGATCCCACACTTTTAACCAAACAGGGTATGCGAGTAGAAGATTTTGCAGACACGGTGACCTTTAAATCAAAGCATTGGTTTGAACTGGCCGAAAAAACAGATGACGCCGGGACTGCCATGGCCCAGGTGGCCGAAGGAATGCGCCAGGCAAGCAAGCAAAAAGAAAACTACATGGAAATGCTCTTTGATTATTATGGGCTGTCAGCACAAAAGGCAATGGACCCGCGTCTTCAAAAGGGCATGCATATTTTTGACATGGTACGCGAGGGCCGCCTTTCCGTTCCCGAGGCCGATGCTGCCCTCAAGGCCATTAGCATGGACAAAAATGAAGTCGTGGAAAAATTTGGCCAGTATTTTGAATCCATAATCAAGCTGAACAAAAAGCAGGTGCAGAAAATAAAAGCATCAGGTAAGGCAGGGGGAACAATCCAATGAAAACAGCTAAGTTATTGGGGCTTGTCAATGCCATAATTATTCTGTTTCTATTTTTATTACCCATTGCCGGGGCACAGGACATTACCGATGTATCAGACCAGCTTGATGCCTTGAAGAAAAAACACATTCGATACCAGATCCGGGCAGAACAGATCCAGTTGCAAAAAAGCCCATTGGCAGATTACTTTCTTTTGTTGTCTGATATTGAAATACTTGAAAAAGAGATTGAAGAACTGGAACAAATACTTGAACAATCTTCAGCAGATATGGACTTGGTTTTGCCATCTTTTGAGATTAAAGCCTTTTTAGACAAAGTACAAGGGGCACCAATCAAGGATTATGTAAGCAACGGGGATATTGTTGCTTTTTCTGCTGATGTGGAACATCCTTTGTTTGATGGAGATCCTAAACCCTCGGAAATATTCTGGCAGTTATATGACAATAAGGGCAACCCGGTTCCGGGAGTGCTGAAACGCAAACAAACCTATGAAGGTGGTATAGTCCCCTATACTTTTAGATTCCGGCTCGACAGCCTCCCATCCGGCATATATAAGGTAGGACTCACCCACTACCTTCTTGAAAGCCAGGAGATAAAAACCCAGACATCAACCTCTTTTGAAATTTTTGATGCCGCATCTATCAAAAAAATAATTGTTACGGATAAACCCGGTGGAAAAGAGAACCAATCTTATCTGACCAATGACAAGCTGCCCCATATTTATGTATATTATACGCTTGCCAAAGGTGTGGAGTCTGCAGATGCCACAATTATGGTTGTAGATGCAAAAAGCGGAGATTGTATGACCTCTGTCACGCAAACCAGGCCAAAGGAAAAACAATACCTGGGCATCCGTCTTGAAAAAAATACGTTAAAATCGCGGCAGAATCTAAAAGTAGTGGCAAAGATCACTACTCCGGATCAAAAAACAAAAACCCTTGAGTCACGGTTCAGTGTCGGCTTTTACAAGGCACGGATTTTACTTCCCATTCACCTTAAATCCAGAGAGGCAGAAAATTTCAGGGTATCACTGCCCAACGACTTCAAAGGCCCTTTTTTAGTTAATATCAATCCCTCCCCCGGTGTGGTGGCAGGTCATACAAACAATGGCCTTACCGGGACCGTCACAGGGATTGCAACAGATTATAATATGTCAGGATGGCTTGAGGCAACTGTGACTGATTCAACAGGCCGCATTGCCAAAGGCATTGCTGATTTTATGATAAAAACAAAACCAAAACAAGTAGTGGCAGGTACAGGAAAATCCAGCAGTACCAAAACATCCTTTAAAAAAGTCAGCCCTCCCGACTGGCCTATGGCCTCCCCGCCTTCTTCACCCTGCACCCCTTCTTATGCAGATGGCAAACAGACCTTGTCCCCTAAAACAGGAAGTGATGTGGAGTGGCGATTCATTGATGATGGCGCTTACCACAAATATTTTCAGGTAAAAAAAGGTACAGGGAAAAAACATGGGCTCTATTTGGAATTTCGTTATCAAAATGACCAAATTAAATACCTTGACACAGAAGGCTGGTATGAGAATGGCAAAATGCATGGGGTTTGGCGACAATATTCTAAGGGCAAAAAATACTCGAGTTGTTTTCCTTATAATGTTCTCAGCTATCGTCATGGTAAGGAGCATGGCCCGGGTTATTTATGCTTCACTGATGGTGCGGGAGTTCAAGTACACACAAAGCATGAAAACGATCATCAAACATACGCCGAGCAATATACTAAAAGCGGCAAGGTTAGATGCCGCAGACATTGGAGCCAAACACCACCTTACAATGAAATTCGCAAGGAAGGAGACTGCTTTGATTGAAATATCTCAGAATAAAAATAAAAAAGGAAACCACAAAATGAGAAAGACTGTTTTGACAAGCATGATCATTTATTGCATGTTAATTGGTTTATGCAGTGACGTTTTATCTGCTCAAAAAAAAGAATGCGTGTCCTTATTAGACACATCCCAGGAACTAAGAGAACAGTTTACTGGTGATTCACTTTACCACCGTCTTATTTTTGAAGATAATTTCGAGGATAACCGACATCAATGGCCTGTTGGAACAAAAAAAATGAAATATGGGAAAAAAACCTATGCCAGCAGTGTGAACATTAAAGATAATAAACTTAATTTTGATATGGCAACAGGAACAGTGATTGCCATTGCTAAAGGTATTTCTCGTGATGGAGTCGATTGTAATGGCTGTCAGAAATGGCCCATTTTTAGCAGTGACCTTTTAATTGAAACATGTTTTAAAATTCTGAAAGGTGATAAAGGGTTCGGCCTGGTTTGGGAATATTTTTCAGATGGTCGTGGGCACTCCCTATTGATAAAGCCCTCAGGTGACTTTGCTTATTTTAAAAAAACATATAATCAAAAAAATGAAACTAAACCAATCTGGAAAAAGAGTGACGTCATCAGGAAAGGAAAACAATACAATACGCTGTCAGTTCTTAAACGTGGTATGAATTTGGAATTGTATATCAATGGGAAACTTGTTGCAGAGGAAACCTATACTGATTGCGGTGGTGGCGGCATAGGTTTCAGATATTCGAGTTCTGGGCGAACAAAAGCGGAAATATCTCATCTTATAGTCAGGGAAGCTCCACTGGGCAGGGAACCTGCAGTCTCTGATAATGAGATTATTAAAATGGCCACAGGGGGAAAACAGACTGGATTTATGAAAAAGATAAATAATGCGTATCTTGATCTGCGAACCAATCTGATCTGGCATGGGAAAGGAACCCGGTACAAATTTTCTGTAATATTAAAAATGAATTTACAGAATGTATCCGGGTTTTCAGATTGGCGACTTCCATCCACAGCTGAATCAGAAACCATTATACCGGAATTTAAAAAATATACAAATGGACGTGCCGTCCGAAACGGTCCTTTAGATCTGGCATTGCTTTTAAACAGATCTGATTCACAAAAACAAGATCAATTGTCAGAACAACAGGAAAAAATTTTTGAACGGGTAAGTGTTGCATACAAAACCGGTCTTGAAGATTCAGGGGAACTGCTTTTTGATGCCCTTTTAAACCAGGCGGCTGATACTCTATTTGCCAACAACTATACAAGGGTGATTGCAGAGAAAAACCTTCCGTTGAAGCTTGCTGGAAAGCTGCTTTTAGCTGTATATGATAAAGAAAAGAATAATCCGGTCTTCTGGTATGAATATGCCCATTTGGCAGGGCTTGCAAACCAATCTGCCCTGGTTTTGCAGGGTGCAAGACAATTGACGAAAATTTCCTATAACGGGGATTTTAAGGAAGAACTCCAGGACCAGGCAGCAGTATTTGAGGCCCTTGGTTATATGCTGCTGGGGCAGGATGACAAGGCTTATGCCGCACTTCTCATGCGGTTTGATTTGAAAGATAATTTGTTTATCCCATCCTATCTGAATAGGTTTGCAACCCCCTTGTTAAAGGATAAATCAAAACTTGCAAAGCTGATCGGGTTTGATGAACAATTTCTCTCCGGCACATATGCTGTTCCGGAACCCCAGTCTTTTTACAATATAGAAACGCGGCAGCTGGTTGAGCCTGTAAAAAATACACCGGACATAGTCAAAGAGACACCCGGAACCGAACCTTTGGTAAAGACCAAAATAAAAACAAAGACACCCGGTGCAACCGTCTTAGATTAATCGTCTGACACTTTTCTATTGACAAAATCGAAAAGTAATATTACTTTATCGCTTATAGATATCGACATTCGATATCTATAAGCGATAACTAAGAGGCTCTGATTATCAAAAGAAGAACAGATTGTAAGCGGTAAGATTAGAAAATATTACGCCATCACTTCATTGGGACTGGAAGTTTTCAAAGATGCCGGGGAAAAGGCGGCTGAGCTTTTTCATGAGATTGAAGGCAAAAAAAATGATAAAATTTGAATCTGTATATCTGAAACGAAATGATAAAGAGCTTTTTTCCGGTTTGGACTTTTTTGTTCAAAAAAACGAAAAAGTATTGATTCAGGGCAAATCAGGTATCGGTAAAACAACTTTATTTAAAATTCTCCTTGGATTTGAAACAATAGATAAAGGAAGGGTCTCTTTTAATAATTTTGATATAATTAAAGAACATATCAAGGATATCCGGCATCAGATTTTTTATCTAAGCCAGGATATTGATTTTAAGGATGGGAAGGTAGGCGGCCTTCTTGATGAAATTTGGGAGCATAATTTATTAAAAAATCAGGATAAGGCCCGTTTTACGGATCTGCTGAATTTTCTTGACCTGAGTGATAAAATCCTGGATCAAACCGTCAAGGAGTTATCCGGTGGAGAGCGCCAAAGAATTGGTCTATTCATCTGTTTTCTTCTGGATCGCCCTGTCTGGCTTTTGGATGAGCCTACATCGGCTCTTGATGACATCATGAAAAAAAAAATAACAGACTATATCCTTGATCAGGAAAAAACAATTATCATTATTTCCCACGATAATACCTGGAAAAAAAATAATAAAGTTAAAATCGAAAGGTGGTTATAAATTGGGTGCCCGGGATTTTACTCTTTTATCGCTTATATCATTATTTGTCTTTCTTATTCCTGTTTTCTATATCAACAGGCGTTTGAGACTTACCATCAATAAAACCATGATCACCTCTATTTCCAGGATGTGCATTCAATTGTGCTTTGTGGGGGTTTATCTTGAATTTTTATTCAAATTTAACTCACCGGTTTTAAATACGGTTTATCTTTTGATCATGATATCCATCGCCTGCCCGTCCATCTTGAAATCAAGCAATCTTAAAATCAGAAAATTTTTTATTCCTGTATTTTTTTCCCTGCTTATCCCGTTTGCCATTGTTCTATTTTTCTTTAATGCCATGGTGGTAAGACTCGACAACCTGTTTGAAGCAAAATATCTTATCCCCATCGGTGGTATGCTGCTTGGAAACTGCCTGAGAAGCAATATTATCGGACTGAACAATTTTTATTCGGGAATTAAAAAGGATGAAAAAGTCTACCTGTATTCAATATCACTATTTAATAACCGTATCCAGGCATTAAAGCCCTATTTTAAGGAAAGTTTTTTGGCAGCCATCACTCCGACCATGGCTACCATGGCTACCATCGGCCTTGTTTCTTTACCAGGCATGATGACCGGTCAGATCCTTGGCGGCTCCATTCCAATTGTGGCAATAAAATACCAGATTGCCATCATGCTCTCAATTTTCTACACAGTGTATTTCAGCACCATGCTGTCTGTTTTATTATCTTTAAAAGTGGGATTTAATGAGCTTGATGTGTTGAATCAGGATATTTTTATTTCCAAGGAATAAAAATACCTTCAAAAAAATCAAAGAGAACCGGTCAATGCAGTAATTTTTCTTGACAGACCCTATCTTCTTTAATAGCTATAGCTATTAAATTGTTGCCAGAAGGCAGCTGTGTCCTTTTAGTATTAGTTGTTAAATAATTTTAAAAAAGCCACGAAGGCTTTCAACCTCGCACTAGAGGTTTAAGGTTTTCGTGGCTTTTTTTTATATAATAAAGAAGGGAATTTAAAATGTTTACAAGCTTTCATTTTGATAAAACAATAACAGCCGACCAGTCTTGCATCAGAAAAAATATTGCAGATTACTGGTCCTGGCGTTCATCATCTTTTGATGAAACTTCTGCCCAACAGCAAACATGGGAGGAGGCCTACCTTGCTGCGATCGGGGGTGATAAACAATGTGAAATCCTGGATATCGGAACAGGTACCGGATTTGTCGCCCTGTGTTTTGCAAAAGCCGGACATAAGGTAACAGGAATCGATATCGCACCAGGGATGCTTGCACGCGCTCGATCAAAGGCAACTTTGGAGGGACTTGAGATTGATTTTTTAATTGCAGATGCTGAAAATCCTCCCTTTCCTCCTAAAAGCTTCGACGTTATTGTCTGCAGAAATCTGTTGTGGACACTTTGCAATCCGGACCGAGCCTTAAATCGCTGGTATCAACTCCTGCGGCCCGGCGGACGTATCATTGTGTCTGACGGAATATGGCGGATTTCAGGTCTGAAAGGCTTTTTTCAAAAAATGAAAGGATACGCCAATACCATGCTGAAAAATAGAAAAAAGTCTTATCCTGTACGATTTGAGTTTGCGTATCGAAATGCAAGAAAAGCTCTTCCTAACTTTAAGGGTATGAAGGCGAAAGATGCTGAATCAATCCTGAAAATCTGCGGGT
>NZ_JAIOSW010000347.1 GCF_021107415.1 Desulfobacula sp. | reverse complement strand
ATCACTATTTTTCATTCCAAGTTTAGCATGTCCGAGTGCACCAAGTTTTATATTACCAAAATAGCCCACACTCAAACCATATTTGGTACCATCTATCGTACCTGTATCACCATACTCCTTTTTTATTTTGTGCATTTTTTCCAGACCCTTATTTTTAAAATATTTATAGGAATATTTAACTTTATTCTCAGAGGAATAGTACTAACAAAAAACCGATAGTTGTGTCAATATTTATTTTGGATTCAAAAAAAAGCATTTTTCTTCAGGTCGACATTTTTTCATTAACTGGCAGGAAATATATTTACAAAGTCCAAAAAGTATATCTAAGACTCACTTCATAACTATACCTTGAACATAACGCCCCTGCACCCTTCTATCCCCTTTGATGGAAAAGTAAAAGGCGGCAAATAAAGGGCTTGTAAATTTCTAAGAGTGAGGCGTAGTTATGGTAGTCATGCGCGATGAGGTTAAAAAACCTGGAAATCTCACAATAAAAAATAGCTGCCTGTAACAACATGAATGCACCCGATAATCCGCCTTAACCTGTTTTTCAAAACAAATTTATTAAATTCCCGGCCGCCTCCGGCGGCAAAGGGTAATTTAAGTCCTGACGCAACGAAATCCAACATCGTCGTACCGATAGCTCGGATCGTACCTGAAGCGGAATGCACAGCGCGCGACATCCTGATCGGCGAACCAGCAACCGCCCCGCAGCACTTTTATATTTTTATCATAATCACTCGAAGTCCATTCCCATACATTGCCTGCCATGTCATAACAGCCCGCGAGGCTAATTCCATTCGGATACCTTAAAACTCGTGTGGTTTTCCCAATACCTGATTCACTAGTATTGCATTTTTCTTTATCAAATTCATTACCCCACGGGTACTCACGTCCATCTGTTCCTCGTGCAGCACTCTCCCATTCGATTTCAGTCGGAAGTCTTTTTCCTGCCCATTTTGCATATGCCTCTGCTTCGTAATAACTCACACCAACAACAGGGTGATTCGTCTTTGTCCACACTTCATCGTCCCAAAATTCTGGTTGTATAATATTGTTTTTCTTTTTCCAGGCAAGACCGTCTTTTCTCCAGTATTCATCAGTTGAATATCCACCTTCTTTGAAAAACCGCCTGTATTGATCATTTGTAACAGGATAAACATCGATTAAAAATGTCTGCTCTACCTTGTGGGGTTCCTGTTTATCACCATATAGAAACTTACCGGAAGGTATTTCTATCATATCATCCAATTTCCCCACCGATTTATCACTTTTTTCTAATGTTGCCTCATCAATAGTCTCAACAATTTCACTTAAGGTTATAAGCTGGTTAACATCATCCGGGCTGCCTTTAAAATTTTTTACAATCTCGGTGAGTTCTCGAATTTTTATATATGAATGCAAAGATCTGGGCACTTGTTTCAAATCTTCATCAGTCATTTCCCTTAAAGATTTATCTGTCTTTGATTCAATATCTGTAATATATTTTTTTAAGGTAAACAAAATACTCGGGTTATCCTTAATTTCATTGAACAGTGACGGATACACGTATTCAAGAATGCTTATGTATAATAATGAGCTGAATTCTATATTTACCATACCTTTGTTTTTAATGATTCCATCCTGCAGGTTGAGATTGTTCAGGAATCTTTTTAACTGACGCGGGTTGTATTGTACAGCAGGTATGATTAGCGGCAGATGTGGTTCAATTTCTTTATTTATCTGAGGACTTTTTAGTTCAATAAATGCTTTAAAATCATTTTCATCTATTTTGGGCAACTTAAAAGTAACCTGTACTATTTTGTCCATAAACCTGCCCGCGTCAGCTTCGCCATATGATTCTGCCAGAGCTTTTTCAATAATTTCATTTGCAGCACCAATAATGAATATACAACCTTGCTTGTCCATGAAGAGCTTGACGGTTTCAAGTACTTTTACGATTTTATCTTTTGGACACCTGTCCAGATCATCAATAAAAATAACTAAAGCGCCATTTTTATCATCCGTATTTTCATTGACTTTAGTTTTTGGACGCCAATTAAGGTAATCCCAAAGGAGCCTGTCGAAAAAGTCTTGGAATGTATCATAAAACCCAAGCTTTTCCCTAAATTTAAGTTCGCCAAAAAATTCAGAAATATCAAGACCGATTAACTTTGTCAGTTCGCCGATAATTTTTGAGCCCTTAAATCCTTTTACGATCCCCTCAATTTTTGCTTTACTTGCTTCAAAAAAACCATCCCGCTTCATTGTTTTGAATATTTCCTCGATCAATGCTGCGAGGATCGCGTCTTCATCACTGTATTTCCAGGCTTGAAACCATACTGTTTTGCATTTTCGGTAAAATACCTCATCTTTAAAATCGCTGTGATCGAGGTATGTTTTTACAGTTTTCATTAAAGTGGTTTTACCTGAGCCCCACGACCCGTATATTCCGATTACAAGAGGTGTCCCGTTTTCTTTATTCGCAGCAAGACCGGCGATGGTTTTGGCATATGCTTCAAATCCGAAAACAACTTTATCTTTTTCTATTTCGGGCAGATCACTAATTATGGTTACAGGCTTGGGATCCGGCATTTTTATGTACCTCCCAGTTTATATCAAACATATAATTCGAATGTCTAATGATCAAGAGCCAAAGGATCAGAGGCTGGTCAAGTCGCGGGATTCTTTTACATGCGTACGCTTCATAAAACCTACTCCGGTAAAATGTTGATTCATCTTGTTTTGCTTTCATGGCCCACATAAATACACTGCCACACGCCGCGGTTTCTTCTTTTTCGTGACAAACTCAAGTAGTATGTCGAACCTCTGATCCACCATATCGCGGCAGATTTAAACTCTTAACGATGCCATCAAATACGTATGCAGACTTTCGAGACATTACTTGATTGCTGCCAAAGCGCCTTTGCCATGATATTTTTCCAGTACCCTTCTATTGATGCCTTGCAATTAAAACTGCAGGAAAAACGTTAATTAAATAACCTGAAAACTATATTTAACGTAAATGCAATACCTCAGTCCACACAATTATGAACAGCCATTCAGGCACCATGTAAGTTCACTTTCCGTAAAGTCTACTGGAATCAGCTACACTACGCCATCAGAATTCTCATTTTCCCATCATATTTTTTTTGAACTCCGTCCCCCGGGTTATTAGATTTTCAATCTTAATCTTATAATTCCAGTTATTTTTTGATTGCTTAAGCTCTTTTCATTAAAAAAAGAAATTCACCAAGAATTGTTGAACAGTAATTTCTGAACAGTAATTTCTTGACAAAAGCCGGGTAAGCAAATAGAATTTATGGTTTAAAAATTTTAGAGATTTTTCATCGGGACAGGTATTATAATGTATCCAGAAAATTTTACAAAACAAAACAGCGTTTTTGCCGGGCAGGAAAAACGACCGGACATGTTTAAAGAGTTTGATGCAACCGAGCTTTACTGTCCTAAATGCAAACGGGCTGTTCCTGTGAGAAAACGCCTTCTTCT
>NZ_JAIOSW010000357.1 GCF_021107415.1 Desulfobacula sp. | reverse complement strand
AACCAATTCTTTTTTCTTTTTATCTTCATCTGCATGCATTTCCGCATCTTTGACCATATTGTTGATTTCTTCTTCTGAAAGGCCGCTGGCTGCTGTAATACGAATGGATTGTTCTTTGCCGGTCGCCTTGTCTTTTGCTGCGACATGAACAATACCATTGGCATCAATGTCAAAAGAAACCTCGATCTGGGGAATACCCCTTGGTGCAGGTGGAATATCAGATAATTCAAATTGTCCAAGGGTTTTATTGCCGCTTGCAATTTCTCTTTCACCCTGGAGTACATGGATGGAAACAGCCGGCTGGTTGTCGGCAGCAGTTGAGAATACCTGACTCTTTTTTGTGGGAATGGTTGTATTTTTATCAATGAGTTTGGTCATAACACCACCAAGGGTTTCAATACCCAAAGATAATGGCGTAACATCCAGCAGAAGCACATCATTTACATCACCCTGGAGAACACCTGCCTGTACTGCAGCACCCATGGCAACAACTTCATCCGGGTTTACACCTTTATGGGGTTTTTTACCGAATATTTTTTCAACACGTTCCTGGACTGCAGGCATACGGGTCATACCCCCGACAAGAACCACTTCATTAACACCACCAGAGCCCAGCCTGGCTTCTTTTAGAGCTGTTTGACAAGGTTTTACAAGTTTGTCTAGAAGGTCTGATACCAGGGATTCAAGTTTTGCCCGGGTCAGTTTTACATCAAGGTGTTTTGGACCGGATGCATCCGCAGTAATAAACGGCAGGTTGATACTGGTCTCAGTCGATGTTGAAAGCTCCATTTTGGCTTTTTCAGCAGCTTCTTTAAGACGCTGGAGTGCCATTTTATCATTTCTGATATCAATTGCCTGGTCTTTTTTAAATTCATCAGCGATATAATCAATGATTCTTAAGTCAAAGTCTTCTCCACCCAGATGGGTATCCCCGGATGTTGATTTTACTTCAAATACGCCATCACCGATTTCAAGGACTGAAACGTCAAATGTACCGCCACCTAAGTCAAATACTGCAATTTTTTCTTCACCTTTTTTATCAAGACCATAGGCCAGAGATGCTGCAGTGGGCTCATTGATGATTCGTTTTACTTCAAGGCCGGCAATTTTTCCGGCATCTTTTGTGGCCTGCCTCTGGCTGTCATTAAAATAGGCGGGTACGGTAATAACCGCTTCTGTGACTTCTTCTCCCAGATAATCTTCAGCCGTTTTTTTAATATTTGCCAGTATAAAGGATGAAATCTCAGCAGGGCTGTGTTGTTTTCCCCTTAAATTAATTCTGGTGTCCCCATTGGATGCGGCTTCAATTTTATAGGGAAGAATGGGGACATCATCCTGGATTACCTTTGAATTAAATTTTCTTCCAATCAGTCTTTTGACAGCAAATACAGTGTTTTCAGGGTTGGTAACAGCTTGCCTTTTTGCGATTTGTCCAACAATTCGCTCATTGTTTTCAGAAACTGCAACAATAGATGGCGTAGTTCGTCCACCTTCTGCATTGGTGATGATTTTTGCTTCACCCGCTTCCATAACTGCTACGCATGAATTGGTTGTTCCTAAATCTATTCCGATTATCTTACCCATAATATATCCTCCAAGATATCTTTAATTTAATTTTCTTTGGTTTCTTTAATTTTTTTTTCTACTTTTTTTGAGACAATAACCATAGCAGGCCTTATGAGTCTGTCATGCAGAAGGTAACCTTTTTGAAGGACCTTTGTGACGGTGTTCTCAGGAAAATCATTGGTTTCTTCCTGGGTGACGGCCTGGTGAAAATTTGGATCAAACAATTGGTTTTCAGCCTCCACAACCTTGACATTAAAGGTTTCAAAGAGTTTGAGAATCTCTTTGTAAGTCAGCTTAACTCCCTCAAGCAGACTTTTGTCATCCAAATTTTCTTTTGTGGAAGAGATGGCTCTTTCCAGGTTATCCACAACCGTCAGCATTTGTCTGAAAATCGTTTCATTGGCAAATTTTTTAAACTCATCCGATTCCCGCTGTTTTCTTTTTTTGTAATTTTCAAATTCAGCTGAAAGCCTTAATACGCGATCTTTCTCAGATGCAAGCTGCTCTTTTAGCTCTTTTGTACCTTCCTTTTTGTTGGAACTAACTTTGGTTTTAGCTTTTTTAGACTTTTTTCCGGGAGAATCTTTTTTAGTGGTGTCGTTATCTTTTTTCTTATTTTCTTTTGCCAATTTTTTCTCCTGCTCCAAATATCCCTTTAATTAAGCGTGATCTATACAAAATATAAATTAAAATTATGGCAGAAAAATAAGTCTGTTTAAAAGCATGTCAAGATATAAAATGCAGGCTTTGAAAAGAAAAGATCCGGCTGGCAGAAGGGTTAACGTAAAATTGCATGACCGGGATCGATCCACGACACAGAAGGGATCACTTATCGCTGCTTCCTTCCGGATCTGACGAGGTTCATGGCCTTCTGTTGCGAGGCGACCGATCAGAATAATCCGCACCCGGCCTGCACAGCCGGAAGATGTATATATAGTTGTTTTTTTTATTTTTTTCAAGCCCAATTTATTTTGAATAAAAGTTATAGGGAGTGTAAAAATATTGTTTAAACAGCTATCTTTTTCGGGTATAGTAACTATATACCCGAATCATTGATTTAATTGAGTTTTAGTGATATTCTAATGACTAACGTTGACAGGGTTTATTAATTCTTTACCACGGGAGAATAATATGAGCGAAATAGTGAATCAGGGAAATCAGACAATTATTAAACCAGGTATGGATGTTGTCGCTTCCATGGCCGAAGATTTTAAAAGTGAATTGCTTTCCATGATTAATGAGTCTTCATCTGAAGTTGTCATCGATCTGGAAGGGGTGGAAATGGTTGATTCCGTCGGGATCGGTGTAATTATTGCTGCCCACAATACATTAAACCAGTCTGACAGGAATCTTTCGGTAATCAATGTTGCAAAAGATGTTTATGGCCTTTTTACGACAATGAGATTGAATCGCCGCTTCACTGTTGAAGGCGTGGGCTAGCCCTAAGGCAATAAAATGAAATCAGCAAAATTTTTTTTGGTTGCACTTTTTGGTGTGTTCTTTTTGGTTTCAGCCTGCCAGGATGAAAAAGGAAAAGGCGATTATTCAGGTGTTTCCGATCTGATTGCAGAAAGGAATAAGGCGCGTTATACCGTAGCTGAAAATCCTCCTAAAAAAAGTGTCAGCTCAAGAAAAAAAACAACGAATAAAACCAATACTTCAAAACCTATATCAACTCCAAAAAAAGAAGAGCTTTCAACGATTATTCTTTATGAAGAACTTGTAGAAATCGTTGGTTCCGAATCTGGGCGGACCCTGGCAAAAGCAGTGGCATCTATTAATAAAAAGGGTCAAATCGTAAAGATTAAGATCTTAAAAGAATAGATAAAAAATTATAGCCAGGCCATATACTCCACAAAATTTTCAGGTTTCGGTCAGGCATTATATAGGTAGTTTTTTTCTATTGGAGCCGGAAGGAAGATCAATAAATTTTTCGGGCTTTTCTTTTTTTTTTGGCGTCCCTGGTTTTTGAAGTTTTTTTTCTTCTATGGCCGAGGTGTCATCCAATTCTAATTTTTCTTCGTATTCCTTGATTTTTAAATTGGCCTTATAGAGTTTTCCAACCGATTTTTCCCGGATGTCTTCAAGCTCTTTTATGGTTTTTTTTTGTACGGCAATTTTGGTTTTATACCCCACCACAATTTTCCCGAACTTGGCAGTTGTTTTTTTTTCGACGGATTTGGTTAGGGCCTGTGTCATGAGAATGTTTATCAGTTCAGCAATAACTGCTACAATTGTGACATAAATAAGCCCATCTGCCTGAAGGTAATAGAGTATGCATATAATGAGTATGGAAGTAAAAAAAATCATTCGTTTTTAGATTTAATAAGATCATTTCCGTCTGCATTTATCAATTTTTGGCAATGATGACAGACCATATTTAATTTCTTAACATTCCCTCTGAAAAGAAATCTGCCACAATGAGGACAATGATATTCTTTTAAGTTTGGATCCGTCTGCATCGGTGGGATTATCGAGACCATATTTTTTTTGTCGTCCATTATATTCTATCTCCTAAATATTTTGCTTAAGATAAAGCATTGCACAACCCCTCGCATCTGAGAGTGCTTCATGATGGGTGAGTTTTATTCCCTGTTTTTTACAACAAACATCTAAAGATGCCGGAGAATAACCTTTTTCCCTGTAAATTTTCAAAGTGCATTCCCATTGGTTTGACAGGTTCAGGCCTGAATAATCCAAGTCATAATATAGCATTGTTTTTTGTAAAACACTTCTATCAAATGATTCATTGTGAGCTACTATGGTTTTCCCCGTAAGACGTTTTCTAATTTCAGGGTAAACATCACAGAACAATGGAGCGTTAACTGTGTCATTTTCAGTTATGCCGTGAATTTTGATATTATACCAGGAATATTCATTATTGGGCGGCTGTATTAGAGAATGATACTCATCTATAATTTTATCGCTTTCTACAGTTATTATCCCCACAGCGCATGCACTGTAATGTTTTCCTGTTGCTGTTTCAAAATCTATTGCGGTGAAACTCATTAATTGTCTTTTTATAATTTAACTGAAGTTTAAAAAGGCTTGTCGTGACTGGTCGGGGCGGAGAGATTCGAACTCCCGACATCCTGCTCCCAAAGCAGGCGCGCTACCAGACTGCGCTACGCCCCGATCAATAATTGACACAATCACAATAAATATCATTTTTTAAAATAAAGATCAATACTTTTTGAAATGAGCAATGCATATTCATCAAGAATCTTTTCTATCTCATCCGGGTGTTGGGGCAAAAGTGAAATGGATAAGGGCTCAATAAGTATGGCCGGCATGGTCGCACCTTCAAGAGGCTTGACCGGCGCTCCTTTTGAAAAAAAATGATTTGCTTTTTTATGGGCCGAAAAAATATTTAAAAATGAATCAATGGCCTGTTTGCTCCCGGACTGATGAAGCAGGGACTGTGATTTCCATGTATTTTTTGAGGCTAAAATTGATTGTCTGTAGGGTTCAGGCGGGTCAAAATAGTAGAAAAAACCAGACGGCTCACTTGAATAATGCAAATGAATGCAAAGAAAAAGATCAGCAGAGTTTTTATTTGTTATAAAAATTCTTTCCCGGGGAGGAATATCAATATCTCTGGTTCTGGTTAAAAATACATTGTATCGGCTTTCAAGTTTTTGGGCGGTTTTTTCAGCAAGTGTCAAGGCGATGGTTTTTTCTTTTAAACCGCTGGAAGTGACAAGCCCGTTCTGAGTTCCCCCGTGGCCGGGGTCAATCACAATAACGTGCTGAGTGGTTTTAATTGCTGCTCTATTCGTTTTTTGGGCAAATCCTGTGCCTGGGGCGATCATTAATGTTGTGATGATAACAACGAAAAGGATAAAATTTTCTTTGGCCAATTTTCTTGACACCTTTATATATAAGAGTTATCTTAATAAACTTTCTGTAAAGGAACTTAAATATGCAATATAGATTTTATATATTACATATTTTTTTAAATTTTTGAAGTAATGTTTAATAGTAGTTCAATTTTAATATAATGAATACAGGATTTAAAACATGCAGGTAAAAATTGAAGATAAGAGCAGCGTGAAAAAAGTGCTCTCTTTTGAAATTCCAAAGGAAGATGTTACCAAAGAGCTGAATATTGCATATAAAGAGTTGAAAAAAAAAGCGGATGTAAAGGGATTTAGAAAGGGTAAGATTCCCCGTAAGGTATTGGAAAATAGATTTTCAAAAGATGTACACGCAGATGTTGGACCGCGTTTAATCCAGGAAGCATTTATTGAAGCCATTAAAGAACATGACCTGAATATTGTCGGCGGTCCTCAGATGGACCCACCACAATTAGATCCTGAAAATACATATGTTTTTGATATCACCGTGGAGATAAAACCTGAGCTTGACGACATTGAATTTGAAGGGATCGACCTGAAAAAAACAATGTATGAAGTGTCAGATGGTGAGATAGAAAGCCAGATTTACATGATTCAGAAAACCATGGCTAAAAAAGAGACTGTACAAGAAGAACGCCCTGTAAAAGAAAGCGATTTTGTTCTGATAGATTATGAAGGTTTTCTAAATGAAACCTCTTTTGATAAGACACCAAAAATTGAAAATTACGTCATGGAAATCGGGCAGGGGGCTATGCCTAAAGAATTTTCAGAAAAACTGACAGGTGCAATCCCGGTACAGGATCTTGAAATCGAAGTACCTTATCCGGATGATTATTATGATGAAAATCTAAAAGGCAAAACCATTGTTTATAAAGTAAAACTAAAAGAAATTCAGGAAGAAGTTTTACCTGAACTCAATGATGATCTTGTAAAAGATCTGGGAAAATTTGAAACCCTGGATGATGTCAGAACATCTATCCGTGAAAATCTTGAAAAAGGATATACACAAAGAATACAACATGAGCTTTCCGAACAGGTTTTCCAAACCCTTTTGGAAAAGATTGAGTTTGAAGTGCCTGAAGCGATGATTGAAGGTGAGCTCAATGGTATTATAATGGAAGCAGAACAAGCCTATTCAGCCAATAATACGACACTTGAAGCAGCAGGGTTGAGTAAAGAGATACTGAGAACCCAGTATCGTGATGTGGCGGAAAAGCAAGCCAGAAGACATTTGATTCTGGATAAAATTATTTCCCAGGGAAAACTTGAACTGACGGATGAAGAGTTGGAAAAAAGCTTTGAGGAAATGGCAGTTGGGATGAATGCGCCCGTTGATTCAGTAAAAAATTATTTTAACATGGATCCCAAGCAACTTGAATATTATAAGCATACCCAGCTTGAAAAAAAGGCCATTGATATTATAATAGAGAAAGGCAGCATCACGGAAGTCGAACCGGATGCGGTTGAACCAAATGCGGCCAAAGAGGGTGCAGAAGCGAAGCAAGAAGATGCATCAAAACAAGAAAAAGAGTAATTATTTAACGTGCACAAAAAAATTATAGGAGTTGAATCGTGCCTCTAATTCCAATGGTTGTTGAACAAAGCAACAGAGGAGAGCGTGCTTACGATATTTTTTCACGCCTTTTAAAGGATAGAATTATTTTTATTGGATCTGCTATTGATAATGAGATTGCTAATCTTATTGTTGCCCAGCTTTTGTTTTTGGAATCAGAAGATCCTGAAAAGGATATCAGTTTTTATATCAATTCACCCGGTGGGGTGGTAACAGCAGGCCTGGCCATTTATGATACCATACAATATATAAAGTCTGATGTGGCAACCGTCTGTATCGGACAGGCTGCCAGTATGGGGGCATTGCTTTTGACCGCAGGCGCAAAGGGGAAGAGATTTGCTTTGCCCAATGCCAGGATAATGATTCACCAGCCACTTGGAGGTGCCCAGGGGCAGGCCACAGATATTAAAATCCAGGCCACTGAGATTTTAAGGATGAAGGACACATTAAATGAAATTTTATCCTTGCATACTGGCCGGGATATTGAAAAAATATCAAAAGATACAGACAGAGACTTTTTTGTGTCAGCTGAGCGAGCCACGGAATATGGCATTATAGACAAGGTCGTTGCAGTTAGAAGCGAGTTGAAAGATAAAATAGACGACGCTTCAAAGGAGTAGCTTAATTATGGCT